>JBQCEW010000343.1:0-6882 GCA_051959815.1 Solirubrobacterales bacterium | reverse complement strand
CGCGGTCGGCGCCGCGGGCAAGGACGACACGGCCCTCGAGAGGGCGATGAGAATCGCCCAGAGCGACGGGTACATCCGCCGCGTCGGGGTCAATTTCCGCGGGGTCAAGTGGGATACGACCGAGTGGGCGGACAAGCAACTGCTCGACTCACCCCACATCAGGCAGCTCGAGGAGAGGATCGTCGCCTTCATCGGTGACTTCGGCCTCGTCAGCCTCGACCACATCTCCGGCCGGCTTGGCGTCGAGGAGGACGCTCCGGAGCTGCGCGGAGCGCTCGAGCGGGCAATTTCAGACAAGAGCATCGAGTGGTACGGCAACGGCATATACGGGCTGCCGCTCGACCGGCTGACGGGCTTTGCGCCGGAGACGGACCTCTGGGCCGAGACCAAACCGCCGAGCGAGGACCAGGACTTCGGCGGAGCGATCGACGAGCTCGAGGGAGCCGTCAGGGACCTTGCCACGGCAATGAAGGCGACCGGCATTTACAAAGGGTCCAAGACTGCTCCAGACGACAACGGGAGCGATGACGGCCCCTACGAAGCGCTGCGCCAGGTGCAGGAACTCCACGACGCAGGCGCTCTCACCGACGAGGAGTATGCGGCGAAGAAGGCGGAGCTCCTGCAGAGGATCTAGGGAGATCGCCCTGAGGGGAAAACCCTTGCTCTCGCTGTTTTCCGGGCGCCTAAAACGGCAATAAATGTTCTGGGACCGCAACTTGTCCCTTGTTACGGTGTCTATTAGTCAGACACCCAGTCCACCCCGGGGAGAGATCTTTGGAGGCTTCAGCCCTAACTCACGCCAGTCGCCGCGGGCTCCTTGCTCGCCGTACGCCGCTGCTCAAACTGCAGGGCGACGAGAAGCTGATCGCGATGGCGCGGGCGGGCAACCCGGGCGCCTTCGAGACGATGGTCGACCGCTACCAGGGTCGCCTGCTCGGCTTCTGCCGCCAGATGCTGGGCTCGACCGAGGACGCCGAAGACGTCCTGCAGGAGGTCTTCGTCAACGCCTACCGGGCGATGCTCGCCGATGAGCGCGAGATCAACCTCCGCCCCTGGCTCTACCGGATCGCCCGCAACCGCTGCCTCAACCACCTGCGCAAACCGAAGGCCGACGCGCAGGAATCGATGGACATGGTCCCCGAGGTCGACGCCGCCTCGACCGCCGAGCGCGTCCACAACCGCGAGGAGTTCCGCCAGATCCTCAGCGATGTCAACAAGCTTCCCGAGACCCAGCGCGCCGCCCTGCTCCTGCGCGAGATGGACAACCTCTCCTACGAGGAAATCGCCGCAGCGATGGAGACGACGGTGCCGTCGGTCAAGTCGCTGCTGGTGCGGGCGCGGATCTCGCTCACCGAGGCGAGCCAGGCGCGGCTGCTCACCTGCGGCGAGGTCCGGATCGAGCTCTCCGAAGCGGCCGAGGGCATGCGCAAGGTCTCCGCGCCGGTGCGTCGCCACGTCCGCGAGTGCGACGAGTGCGCCGACTTCCGCTCCCAGCTCCGCTCGACCGAGAAGGCGCTGGCCGCCCTCTCGCCGGTCGGGCCGCTGCTCGCCCTCAAGGGCTTCATCGCCTCCAAGCTCGGCCTCGGCGGGGCCGGTGGCGCGGGCGCGGCCGGAGCGACGAGCGCCACGGGCGTCGGCGCAGGCGCCGCCGGCGCGGTCGGTGGCGGCGTTGCCGCTATCGGCGGCAGCTCGGCCGCCAGCGGGCTCGGCGCCCTCGGCGGCGCGATCGGAACCAAGGCCGTCGCCGGCGTGGTCACCGCCGCGGTGCTGACCGCAGGCGCGGTCGAGGTCAAGCAGACGACCAGCTCGACGCCGGTGACGCCGGTGGCCGCCCCCAGTTTGCAGAACTACAGGGCGCCGAAGCAGACCACGACCATTGCTGCGGCCACCACCGCCCCGGCTGCCACGGACGCCAAGCCGGCAGCGGCGGAACCGGTCGAAGCGCCGCCTGTCCCCGCCCCGACCCCGGCCGCCGAAGAACCGAAACCGGCCCCCGAACCGACTCCGGCCGCCGCCAAGGAAGAAGCCGCTGACCAGTCCACCGCCGAAGGCGAAGTCACGATCGGCGACGAGAACTCGGAAGGCATCAAGACCGCGAAACCGTCCGAAGAAACCCCTGGCGCCCATGGCGGTACCGGCGGAGTAGTGGTTGTGACGACCGCTCCGCCGCCTCCGGCCGTACCGGCTCCCGCGCCCGCCCCGGCTCCGCCGCCGGCCGAAACCGAAACCTCCGAAGCGAGCCCGGCTCCGGAAGCGGAACCCGCCCCGGAACCGCCGGCGCCGCCGGTCGAAGTCCCGCCCGTTACTGAAGGCCTATGACTTTGAGCCGGCGCATCAGGCACGTGCCGGCGAACTGACGGGTTTCCTCCAGCGAGTAGCCGAACAGCTCGAAATCGTCGCCGGCGCCCTCCGCCCAAGGCGGTTGCAGCACCCCGTCTGCCAGCGGCAGCGCCTGCTCCAGCGTGCGTTGGATCGCTTGCTTGTAGCGCTCGTCCTCGTGCGCCTTCTCGCGCAAGAAGACCGAGCCGAAGGCAACGTGGCGGTGCTCGTCGCGGGCGACGTTGGAAAAGCCCTCGACGAAGGCCGGCAGCGTCCCTTCGCGTTCGTTGAAGTCCATGATGAAGTGCTGCCCGGTCAGGGCCAGCATCCCCTCGATCACCATGTGGTAGAGCGTCACCGCCTCGACCAGCGCCTCGGTGTCCTCGGGCTCGGCCGAGAGGCGGTCGGTTCGCTCCTTCAGCATCCCGTCGAAGAGATCGCCGAACTTGGTGTTGAGGTGGGCTGAGGTCTCGTTCAGCATCGCGCCCAGCTCGTCTGACTCGAGCACGCCCACCTCGCGGTAGAAGCGCTCGAAGAAGCGGACGTGGCGCGCCTCGTCGGCGATCTGCGTGCAGAGGAAGATTTTCTGCTCCTCGGTCGGCGCCGCCCGCATGATCGGCCCCAGCTCCTCGGCCACCTTCTGCTCGCCGATGAAGAAGGAGCTGAGTCCGTACATGCGCTGGAAGCGCTCCTCCTCGCTGATCCGCTCGTGCCAGTCTTCGCGGTCGCGGCTGAAGTCGAGCTCCTGCGTCTGCCACTGCTGGCGCTCCCAGAGGTCGTAGAGCTCGCCATAGCTGAGCAGCTTGATGTTGGCCGTGCGATCGGCCGCCGCGTTCAGCGCCGGATCGGCGGTCGCCTGGAAGTCGGCCCGCTCGGTCCTCGACTGCATTCCCGTCGCCTGTTTGGCCTCCATCTGCACCTCTCCTCGGTCGGCTGCGGTTTGCCAGCCGAGCCTAGCAGCGAACTGGCTGACTAGCCAGTTCGCTGAGAATAGGCTTAGGCAATGGGAGTAGATGCAGCTGCATTAGCCGGCGGGGCGCTGGGAGGAGCGGTCGTTCAATCCGTCCTCGGGCCACTCTTTGGCCAGCGTCACGAGCGCCGAGAGTTGCGGGCAAAGGTGCTACGAAAAATCGCTGAAATCGAGAATGCCCGTTGGGTCCCAGCGGAGAAAGCGGTCTTTCTAAATGCAGCGCACGAGCTGAGATCGCTCGTCCTCGTCGCAGGGATGAACCGAAAGCCGGTGGAATTTTATGTCGTCGTGGCCGCAGCCGCGCGAGAAAAGAGTGAATTGAGCCTCGAGTTGGCGGGTGGAGATGTGGAATTCGGCGGCGGAATTGACGGTTCGCTGGCAGACTTGGTCCGGGATGCGGCAACCCTAGTCACTGATTGTGCTTGGCACCCATACCTGCAGCGCCCGCTCCTCCCGATTCGACTCCGCGGCTTGGAGAAGAAGAAAACGGAGGTAACGAAAGACTTAAACGAAACTCATGAGCGGATCCTGTGGGACCAAGGCCTTCCCGCCGTAGTCCTTGCCGGCCGGCCTCGCACCGCAAGTGGTTGAGCCAGTCGATGTATTGACGCACTTGTTCCCGGTATGCGGGAACAAGTGCGTTCGGTCCCTCAGATCGTGTGCGTCTGGCCCGGATCGAGGACCACGACCTGGGAGCTCGTCTGCGCCTCTACGTCGGACTTGAACGCCTCGGCGTCGGTCTCGATCGGCGGGAAAGTGTCGTAGTGCATCGGGATCACGGTTTTGGCGCCGACGAACTGGCAGGCGACGACGGCGTCGCGACGGTCCATCGTGTAGTGGCCGCCGATCGGGACCAGGAAGACGTCGACGTCGCTGCGCTGCGCGATCAGCTTCATGTCGCCGAAGAGGCAGGTATCGCCGGCGTGGTAGACGGTCGTCTCGCCGATCTTGATCACCAGCCCTGCGGCCGGCCCGACGACGACGCCGCTCTCGGCGCTGAAGGGGTCTTCGCCGGAGCCGGGGATCGTGTTCGTGTGCCAGGCGGGGACGAGGCTGACGTAGCCCCAGTCGTAGGAGACGGTGCCGCCGAAGTTGGGGTCTTTGACCGACTCGACGCCCTGGGCTTCGAGCCAGTGGGCGAGCTCGACGATCGCCACGCACTCGGCGCCGGTCCGCTTCGCCACCGGCACGGCGTCGGCGACGTGGTCGGCATGGCCATGGGAGAGCGCGATGTGGGTGGGATTCACTTCCTCGGCGGTATGGACGGCAACGGGGTTGTTCGGCTTCAGGAACGGGTCGACGAGGACGGTCGTCTCTCCCTCGCTCAGCTCAAAGCACGACTGGCCGTGGAACTTGATCTCCATCTCAGCTCTCCTCCCGGTTCGGGTTCTTTCCTGCCAACTCTTCCTTCAGTGCCCAGCCGACGGCGACTCCAACCATCATCCCCATCCTCGCCTCCTCGGCAAGCAGGGCGCGGACGGCGGCGAGCCGCTCGTCCGGGTCGGGGACGGTCGCGGCCTTGAGGGTCTCGGCCTCGTGTGGCTCACCGAACCAACCCCCCTCCGCCAGCGCAGCCGCCAGCACCTTCTGCAGCTGCGGCGCGGCGCTGGCAATGACCCGCTCCGCCTCGGAAAACCGCTCCGGGTCCAGCAGCCGCTCGATCGCGGCTTCGAGCTCAGGGTCGCCAGGCACGCCCAAAACCCTAACCGCCCCGAACTGCATCAGATTCCCTACCCAGCAGGGAGGAAATTTGATGCAGTTCGGAAGTGTCGGCTACTCGCCGTGGTGCAGCGCCGAGGCAGCGACTCCGGCGAGGCCGCCGACGGCGCCGCCGACCAGGCCGGCGACGAAGTCGGCGGTCGGGGCAAAGAGGGGCAGGGCGATCAAGACGACGGCGGCGACCGCGACACCGATCGCGTCGTAGTCCTCGCCGATCGCCCCGTGCACTTCGTCGCGGCGGATCGCGAACCAGGCGTCAACGGCGCCCAGGGACATCCCGTTGCCGCCGGCGACGACCGTGAAGTCGCTCTGGGCGTTGGCGACGACGCTCGCCGCCAGCATCCCGAGGGCGCCGCAGGCAATCAGCAGGACCGCCGTCGGCATGGTGCCGAGCCGGCGCTCGAGCCCGGTGCCGAAGATCGCCAGCCCGACCGCGACAACGAAGAGGTAGCCGACGTCGACGTAGGCGAAGGGGGCGGTGAACACCCGCCACCACTCGGTTTCGAGCGGGACGACAAGGCCACCGAAGGTCGCCAGCGAATCCCCGCTCGCCTTCTGGATCAGCAGCAGGATCGCCGAGGCGAGGATGACGCCGATCGTCGCGTAGGGGCGCTCGGTGGAGACGGCGAAGCTCGGGCGGCCGGGGCGCCGGAGTCGCCGCCGACGGCGGCGCGGCTCCTGCGCCTCCAGCGCGTCGCCGCGTCGCTCCAGCTTCGGCGCCCGCTTGCGCAGCCTCGCGCCGCAGTAGGGGCACTCGGTTACGTAGGGACTGACCTCGGAGCCGCAGTTCTTGCAGATGACGCTGAGCTCAGTCTCGCTCATGGAACGAGGATACCCGGGCGGTGACATACTGCCGACACAACCGTCTTTGAGGAGGAATTCACGTGGAGTTGAAGAGTCTGACCGAGCAGAAATCGCTGCTGGAGGTCCTGCCGCCGGGCAAACGCGCCCGCCTGCACCGCCTTCTGTTCGAGTTCGGCCCGGGCAACGGGACCCTGATGCTGCTGCCGATCGACCAGGGGATCGAGCACGGCCCGCGCGACTTCTTCCCCAACCCGGCCTCCAAGGACCCCGACTACCAGTTCCGGCTCGCCGCCGAGGCCGGTTACTCAGCCCTCGCCTGCCAGATCGGCATGGCGGAGAAGTACTACCCCGACTACGCCGGCCGGGTGCCGCTGATCCTCAAGGTCAACGGCAAGACCGACATCCCCTCCTCCTCGAAAGCGCTCTCGACCTGCAACGCCAGCGTCGAGGACGGCGTCCGCCTCGGCGCCGACGCGATCGGCTACACGCTCTACGTCGGCTCGCCGCGCCAGGACGAGGATCTTGCCCAGCTGCGCCGCGTGCGCGAGGAATGCGACCGCTTCGGGATGCCGCTCGTCGTCTGGTCCTACCCGCGCGGCGAAGCGGTCGAGGCCAAGGGCGGGCAGAACAGCTTCTACGCGATCGACTACGCCGCCCGGATGGCGATGGAGATGGGCGCCGACGTGGTCAAGCTCAACATGCCGAAGGTCGATCCCGGCAAGGACAAGGACGCCCCCGCGCCTTACAACGAGATGGAAGTCGACCAGACCGAGGCGATCCGCCAGTGCGTCGAATCGGCCGGCCGCGCCCTCGTCGTCCTCTCCGGCGGCTCGAAGACCGATGACGAGACGGTGCTGACCAACACCCGCGACGTGATGCAGGCGGGCGGCTCCGGCGTCATCTTCGGCCGCAACGTCTGGCAGCGCGAGTGGAACGAGGCGCTGGAGATCATCGGCCAGATCAAAGAGACCCTTCTTTCCAACGTTCGCCGCACCCCCTAAGCGCCGATAACCGGCGCATCTCGGGGTCCTCAGTCGTTCGGATCGGGTCACGCACGGGAGTGCGCTCCC
>JBQCEW010000342.1:0-7310 GCA_051959815.1 Solirubrobacterales bacterium | reverse complement strand
CGATAACTTTTTGTGGACGCCGCGGCCGCCGGAGCCGCCTATGTTGCTCTGTTTTTCCTTTACGGCGTTGACGTAAACGCCCGGAGCCGGGATGTAGGCGCCGAGGCGGTACAGCGCCAGGATCGCTGCCGTGAACGCAAGCTTCTTGCGAATGTCGGCAACGCTGAACGCGTTGAGAATAGTTCTGAGCATTACGGCTCCAGAGTGTGACAGGAACCGCCGGCCGCCTCAATCTTCTCCCTGGCGGCCGCGCTGAAAGCGTGCGCGTGGACCTCGAGTTTCTTCTTGATCTCGCCCCGCGCGAGGACCTTGACGGGGTCCTTGCGCTTGGCCAATCCCTTCTCCCGCAAGCTCGCGGGAGTGACTTCGGCACCGCTGTCGAAGCGGTCCTCGAGGTCGGAGAGGTTGACCGGCTGGGTCTTGGTCCGGAAGTTCTCAAACGGCATCGACTGCTTTTTGTGCGGGCCGCGCAGCTTTCGCATCCGCATGTGGATCGGGTTCTGCCCGCCCTCGTAGCCGGCCTTGCGCTTGCGCCCGGACCGGGAGCCGGCGCCCTTGTGGCCGCGACCGGACGTCTTGCCCAGGCCACTGCCCTCACCCCGGCCGATCCGCTTGCGCGGCTTTTTCGACCCCGGCTTCGGCTTCAGGTTGTGCAGCCCGATCTCTTCGCTGCGCGATGATTCTTTTGAAGAGGTTTTCTCGGCTTTCGAAGCTTTCTCAGCCACCGTCGACCTCCACCAGGTGCGAGACGACCCGCAGTTGCCCCTGCAACTGCTCGGAATCTTTCAGCTCAACGGATTTGCCAATCCGCCCCAGCTTCAAAGCCTTAAGCGTCGCTTTCTGATTCGGATTCGTCTTAGCCGTAGACCGAATCTGCCGAATCTTCACCTTGCTCACGACCCGCTCTCCTGCTTCTCAGCCTCAGCACCCTCAGCAGCTTTCTCTTCAACTGCCGCGTCTCCAGCCACCGGCTCCGCAGCTTGATCGTCAGCCTGCTCCGCCTCTGCCGTGGGTGACGTCGTAGGGGGGACCGTCTCCTGCGCAGTTGCAGGAGACGGTGGGTCCCCTGCGGCGGCAGGACCCGCGGCCCCAGCGCTCCCGTTGCCGTCCATCCCCAGCACCTGGGTAATCGTCAGTCCACGCAGCTCAGCAACCTCCTCAGGCCTCCTGAGTCGGACCAGCCCGTCCATAGTCGCCTTAACGAGGTTGATCGGGTTCTGCGTCCCGATGCTCTTGGTCAGCACGTCGCGCACCCCGCCCAGCTCGAGCACAGCGCGTACCCCGCCGCCGGCAATGACGCCGGTACCGGGGCTGGCCGGGCGCAGGACGACGTGGCCGGCGCCGAAGCGGCCGATGATGCGGTGGGTGATCGTGTTCCCGTATTTGGGCACCCGGATCAAGTTCTTGCGGGCGTCCTCGACGCCCTTCTGGATCGCCAGCGGGACCTCGCGCGCCTTGCCGTAGCCGATCCCGACCACACCCTCCTCGTCACCGACGGCGACGAGCGCGGTGACGGAGAAGCGACGACCTCCCTTGACCACCTTGGCGACGCGGTTGATCTCGATCACCCGCTCCTGCAGGTCCAGCCCGCGGGGGCTGACCGTTTCGACGTTCTGTGCGTTCATGCCCTTCATAAGCAGCGGCCCACCGTAGCGGAACTAGAAGGCCAACCCCCCCTCGCGTGCACCCTCGGCCAGCGCCTTGACGCGTCCGTGGTACTGGTAGCCGCCGCGATCGAAGACGCAGGCATCGACCCCGGCGCCCTTCGCGCGCTCAGCCAGCAGTTCGCCGGCTTTTTTCGCCTGCTCGGTCGCGCTGAGCTTGCGCAGATCCGGCTCGATCCAGTTGACCGCGGCCACGGTGTGGCCTTTGGTGTCGTCGACGAGCTGGGCGAAGACGCCCCTGTTGGAGCGGTAGACCGAGAGCCGCGGCCGCTCTGCCGTGCCTTTGATGCGGGCGCGGACCCGGCGACGCCGTTTGAGCCGGCGCTGGCGCTTGGTGAGGACGGTCATGCGCGCTTACCCACCTTCCGCAGGACCTGCTCGTCCTTGTAGCGGATGCCCTTGCCCTTGTAAGGCTCCGGCGGACGGCGCTTGCGGATGTCCGCGGCGACCTGCCCGACGAGCTGCTTGTCGATGCCTTTGATGATGATTTCGGTCGGCTGGGGAACTTCGAAGTCGATCCCCTCCGGCGCGTCGATCGCGACCGGGTGCGAGTAGCCGAGCGCCAGCTCCAGTTTTTTGCCTTTCAGGGCGGCGCGGTAGCCGACGCCCTGGATTTCCAGGCGCTTCTCGAAGCCGTCGGTGACACCCTCGACCATGTTCGCGATCAGGCTGCGGGTGAGCCCGTGCAGGGCTCGGTGCTCGCCGCGGTCGGTGGGACGGGCGACGGTGACGACCCCGTCCTCCTGCTCGACCTTCATCTCGGGAGAGAGGGTCTGCTGCAGCTCCCCCTTCGGCCCTTTGACGGCGATGTTGCCAGGGGCGATCTCCACCGTGACGGCGTCGGGGACGGGAACGGGCTTTCTTCCGATGCGGCTCATCTGCTCACCAGACGTAGGCGACAACCTCGCCGCCGACTCCCTTCGCGCGCGCTTCGTGGCCGGTCATCACGCCGGCCGAGGTGCTGACGATCGCGGTGCCGGTCCCGCCCTGCACGCGCGGGATGTTTTCGTGGTCGACGTAGCGGCGACGGCCCGGACGCGAGACCCGTTCGATCCCGTAGATCACCGGCTGGCGCTCCTCGGTGTACTTGAGCTCGACGTTGATCGACTCGCCGACAGCGGCCGGCTTGCGGCTGAAGTCCTTGATGTAGCCCTGCTCCTTAAGGATCCGGCACAGCTCGAACTTGAGGTTGGAGAAGGGAATCTCCACCTCGTCGTGGCCAGCGCGGATCGCGTTGCGGATCCGGGTCAGGTAATCGGCGATCGGGTCGGTGTGCATCGGTGTCCTACCAGCTCGACTTGGTCATTCCGGGGATGTACCCCTCGTGTGCAGCCTCGCGCAGGCAGATCCGGCAGAGGCCGAATTTGCGGAAGTACGCGCGCGGCCGGCCGCAGCGGCGGCAGCGGTTGTATTTGCGCGTTTTGAACTTCGGTTTCCGCGCTTGCTTCACCTTCATCGAAGTCTTAGCCATTGTCAGAACTCTCCTCGGCCGACTCTCCGGCCTCTTCGTCTCCGCCCTCGGCGGCACCTTCGTCCTCGCCCTCCGGCTTGGCGTAGGCCTCCGGGTTCTCCTCTTTCAGCTGTTCGAGGGCCGCCTGCTCAACTTCGGCTTTCTGGCGGGCCTCCTCTTTGCGCTGCTCCTCTTCGGCCTCTTTTTCCGCCGCTTCGCGCTCGGCCTGTCCGGGCCGCCCCTCTTGGGCGAAGGGCATGCCGAGACCGAGCAGCAGCTCAAAGGCCTCGAGGTCAGTTTTAGCGGAAGTCGTGATCGTCACGTCCAGACCCCGCACGACGTCGATCGAGTCGTAGTCGATTTCGGGGAAGATCAACTGCTCTTTGACGCCCATCGAGTAGTTGCCGCGGCCGTCGAAGGAGCGCGGGTTGAGGCCGCGGAAGTCGCGGATCCGCGGCACCGCGATCGAGATCAGGCGGTCGAGGAACTCCCACATGCGGGCGCGGCGCAGCGTCACCGAGACGCCGACCGGCATTCCCTCGCGCAGCTTGAACGAGGCCACCGACTTGCGGGCGCGACGCACGTTCGGGTACTGGCCGGCGATCGTCGCCAGCTGCTGCTGGGCGGCTTCGAAGGAGCGTTTGTCCTGTTTCTCGGTGCCCAGCCCCATGTTGAGCGTGATCTTCTCCAGCCGCGGAGCCTCCATCGGCGTCGAGTAGCCGAATTTCTGCGTCAGCGCCGGCAGGATCTCCTGCTCGTAGCGCTCGCGCAGGCGCGGCGGCGGCGCTGCCTGCGAAGTCGGTGCCACGGTCGCCTCCATCAGCCGATCTCGTTTCCGGTCCGCTTCGCGAAGCGGACCCGCTTGCCGCCTTTGTCGACGCGGACGCCGATGCGGGTCGGTTTGTTGTCTTTGGGATCGAGCAGCATCACGTTGGAGACGTCGATCGGACCCTCCATGTCGACGATGCCGCCGGCCTGGGGGTTTTTCAGGTCGGTCTGCGAGCGCGGCCGTTCGTGGCGCTTGATCATGTTCAGGCCCTCGACGTAGACGCGCCGCTTTTTCGGATCGGTGCGGACGACACGCCCGGTCTTGCCGGCGTCCTTGCCGCCGGTGACCATGACGGTGTCATCGGTGCGGATGCGCATCGACTTCGCCATCAGAGCACCTCCGGCGCCAGCGAGATGATTTTCATGAAGTTGCGGTCGCGGAGTTCGCGCGCGACGGGGCCGAAGATGCGGGTCCCGCGCGGGTTGTTGCTGGCCGGGTCGATCAGCACCGCGGCGTTCTCGTCGAAGGAGATGTAGGTGCCGTCGGGCCGGCTCAGCGGCTTGCGGGTGCGGACGACGACTGCCTGCACGACCTCGCCCTTGCGGACGCCGCCCTGCGGGCTGGCCGATTTCACCGTCGCGGTGATGACGTCGCCGACGCTGGCGTAGCGGCGGTGCGAACCGCCTTTGACCCTGATGCAGAGGATCTCGCGCGCGCCCGAGTTGTCGGCGACCTTGAGCCTGGACTCCTGCTGGATCATCTCGCCTTACCTCGCCTTCTCCACCACGTCGACCAGGCGCCAGCGCTTGGTCTTGGAGAGCGGCCGGGTCTCGATCACGCGGACCACGTCGCCCTCGCCCGCCTCGTTGCGCTCGTCGTGTGCGTGCAGCTTGGTCGAGCTGCGAACGATCTTCTCGTAGGTGCGGTGACGGCGGGCGATGTCGATGCGGACGGTGATCGATTTGTCGCCCTTGCTGGAGACGACGATCCCCTGCCGCACCTTCGCCGCGTTCGACTCGCGCTCGGCCGCCGGCGTGCCGGTGCCGGCCGTGTGAGCAGCCTTGGCCGCAGCCCGCTGTTTGCGCCGCAACGCAGCCTTCCGCTTCCGCTCCTCGACCCGCAGCGCCTTCCGCTCCTCCGGATCGGACGGGCCAGCTTTCCGCGGCTGCCGCCGCGATTTCGCCAACCGCCGCCGCTCCTTCCAGGGAAGGTCGTCCTCCGGGTTCGGCTCAGCCTCGGCAGCGGCCGGAGCCTCCTCTGCAGCAGGTGCCTCCTCGGCCTCGGCAGCCTCCTCTGCAGGGGTCTCCTCAGCCGCGGGCGCCTCCTCAGCGGGGGCGTCGTCCTGCGGCGCCTCGGCCTGGGGCTCCTCAGTCGTCTCGTCTTTTTTCTGCTCGTCGTCGCTCATATCCGTCGCGTCTCTTTCTCCACGTCGATCCCGCGGGCCTTGGCCACGGTCAGCAGCCTGGCGATGTCCTTTTTGGCTGCGCCGAGGCGGGCGGTGTTCTCGAGCTCGCCGGTGGCGTGCCGGAAGCGGAGGTTGAAGGCCTCCTGCTTGGCGTCGATCAGTTTCGCCACCAGCTCGTCGTCTTTGAGGTTATGCACCTCAGAGGCCTTCATCACTCCCCAGCCCCCTCGCGCATGACGAATTTGGTTTTGACCGGGAGCTTGTGACCGGCCAGGCGCAACGCTTCGCGCGCCAGATCCTCGGGGACGCCGGCGAGCTCGAACATCACCTTGCCCGGCTTGACGACTGCGACCCAGCCCTCGGGGTTGCCCTTGCCGGAGCCCATGCGGGTCTCGGCCGGCTTTTTCGTGTAGGGCTTGTCGGGGAAGACGTTGATCCAGACCTTCCCGCCACGTTTGATCTTGCGGGTCATCGCGATACGGGCGGCCTCGATCTGGCGGTTGGTGATCCAGCCGCGCTCGAGCGCCTTGATCCCGTACTCGCCGAAGGCGACGCTGCTGCCGCCCTTGGTGTTCCCGCGCATACGACCGCGGAACTGCTTGCGGTGCTTGACCCGTTTCGGCATCAACATCAGCGACCACCTCCACGCTGACCACCGCGGCCACCGCGATCGCCGCCGGGGCCGGGGCCGCGGCCGCCGCCGCGTCCACCTCGGTCGCCACCACGTCCTCCACGGTCACCGCCGCGTCCGCGACCACCTCGGTCGCCACCGCGATCCTCGCGGCGTCCGCCTCGACCAGCCGCAGGAGCGCCGCCGCCGTCACCGGAGACGAGGTCGGAACGGAAGCCCTCGGGCATTACCTCGCCCTTGTTGATCCAGCATTTGACGCCGATCCGCCCGGTCGTCGTGCGGGCCTCGAAGAAGCCGTAGTCGATGTCGGCGCGCAGGGTGTGCAGCGGCACGCGCCCGTCGGCGTAGCTTTCGGTCCGCGCCATCTCGGCACCGCCGAGGCGGCCGGAGACCTGGACCTTGACGCCTTTGGCGCCGGAGCGCATGGCTGAGGTGAGGGCGCGTTTCATCGCCCGCCGGAAGGCGACGCGGTTCTGCAGCTGCTCGGCGATCGACTGGGCGACCAGTTTGGCGTCGAGCTCGGGGCGTTTCACCTCGCGGATGTTCACTTTCACCGGGCTGCCGGTGAGCTTGTGCAGCTCTTTGCGCAGGGCGTCGACTTCGCTGCCCGACTTGCCGATGACGATTCCCGGCCGGGCGGTGTGGATGTCGACCGCGACCTCGCCGCGGCGCTCGATCGTGATGTTCGAGAGCCCCGCGTGCGAAAGCTTGCTTTCGATGTGGTCGCGAATGGCCAGGTCTTCCTGGAGAACATCAGCGAAGTTTTTGTCCTCGTACCAGTTCGACTTCCAGTCGTGGATGTAGCCGACGCGGAAACCCTCGGGGTGGATCTTCTGTCCCATGCTTAGTCCTCCACCGGGGTCAGGGCCACGGCGATGTGGCTGGTTCGCTTGTTGATCGGGGTGGCGCGACCCATCGCGCGCGGCCGGAAGCGGCGCAGGGTCGGCCCCTCGTCGACGGTGATCGAGGCAATGCGCATCTCGTCACCGATGAGGTCGTGGTTGTTTTCCGCGTTCGCAGCCGCAGAGTTGATCAGCAGGTGGATCGGGTGGGCGGCGCCGCGGGGCGAGAACTGCAGTAACGCCCGGGCGCTCTCGATGTGCATGCCGCGAACCTGGTCGGCGATCAGACGCGCCTTGCGCGGGGCGACGCGCACGTAGCGGGCTTTCGCTTTGACCACCGGGGGCGCGGCCGCTTTTTTTGGTTTCGCAGCAGCTTTTTTCGGCTCTTTTTTCGCTTTCGCGGGTTCTTTGCCCTCGGCTTTGGCCTCTTTTTTGGCCTCGGCTTTTTTCTCTTTGCCTTTGGCCGAAGTCTCTTTTTTCGCCGCCGGTTTTTTCGCCGCTTTTTTATAGCTGACTTTTTTAGCCTCGGTTTTTTTAAACTGGGCTTTT
>JBQCEW010000341.1:0-18357 GCA_051959815.1 Solirubrobacterales bacterium | reverse complement strand
GCCCTCTCCGGGTCGAGGCCCTTGACCTCGCCTTCGACCTCGACCTCGACCTTCTCGGCCACCCGCGCCGCCGGCCCGAGGATGTCGCGCCCCATCAGACCGTTCGGTCCGAAGGCGGCGGTGAGATCGCCGATTGCGTCGCCAGTGCTGTTGTGACGCTTGACAACGCTTTCGACGCGTTCGAGCACGTCCTTGCAGGCTGCGTACATCCGGTCGGCGTCGGCGGGGCTGAAGAGCTCACCAAGCTTCTCAGCCCAGCCCTCCTCGCGGTGGAGCTCACCCAGCGCTGCCGCGATCTCGTAGAGACCGTCGGCTGGGAAGAGTCCGACGCGAAGCTCGGCGGCAAACTCCGTGATCTGAGGGTCAACATCCTTGACGAGCTGGAGGGTCTGCCAGTCGGGGACGACCACGAGCACGTGGCGTATGTCGACACCCTGAGCGCGGTGGTATTCGCGCCGGGCAATCTCCTTGACGTGACTGCGGAGGGCGTCGCGCAGCTTGCCGACCGCGTACTCGCGGGCCTCCTCGTCACAGTCGAGGACCGAGGCAAGGTGACTGCCCCAGGGGAACTTGGAGTCCAGCGCCAAGCCGTTGGCGTTCGGCAATCGCAAGAGGATGTCAATCACGCCCTCGCGGGTCGCACGGGCGCCAAGGATCGTCACCCGCTTCTGAATCTCAAAATGCACGCCCTCGTGGAGCCCCATACGGCGGACCGCGCCGATCAACCAGGCCTCACCCAACTGGCTGCGCTGCTTCGGGTTCGACCAACGGCCGACCAAGGCGTCGATCCGCTGATTGCCGCGTGCGACGCCGCCTTTGACGTCGGCCAGCAACTGCTGGCGATTCGCCTCACTTTGCTCGAAACGGCCAAACGCGGAGTCAAGTTTCTCTATCCCCGTCCCCAGCTCGCTCAGCTTCGACTTTTCGGTTTCGGTCTTCTCGAGCTCAGCCTCAAGGCGCGTGACTGCCTCTTCAAGGGCAGCTTTGTCTATCTTTAGAGTGGTCACTTCGTCGCCGAGCGTCGCGTTGTACCGAGACTGACGAAGCCAGGCGACGATGGCCGCGATCAGCAAGAGCGCGAAGATGAGGGTGGCGACTAGCGTTTAATTCTCCTTCGTTCGTCGGCCGCGAGCTGGCCGATCGAACGGTCACCGCACCCGGCAGATCACTGAGAATCCCATACCGCGCGGCGGCAGATTTCGCCTATCGCGCAGCCGCAGATCATCGCGAGCCGGGCGGCCTAGCGTGCCTACCGGTATCGCGCGAAGCGGCAACGCCCGGATCATCAAAGGCGTTCGGGTCGCCAGATCTGCCCCTCGATCGCGTACACAGGGTCGGCCGGCAGGGCGAGGGTTCGCAACTCTGCCTCGTGTTCGCTCATGACCAGAGCGGAGACTGCCGCGTCGAAGGCATCTTCCGAGCCGGCGGCACGCTCAAGGAGACCCATCGGCTGGTCGGGAAAGCGCTCAAGTAGATAGGCGTGTCGCGTCGACCACTTGCCCTTGTTGATCGGACCGGTCAGCGCGCGCGGATAGATCTCCATCACCCGCGGCCATCCCTCGGAGAACGGCCAGATGCCGAAGCCGCTCTTGGCAAGTGTGAGTAGGTGCGGCATCCCGCGAATCGATCCCGTGCCCACTGCACCGGCTCCACAGATCTGGAAGACGGACTTCGGGCGCGCCACGCCTTCGCTCCTCTCGGTATGTCTGTAGAGCCGTGCTTGCGGATGGGGGTTCTTCCTACCCGGGCGCCCCCAGAACGGGTCTTCGCACAGCGCGAGCAGGCTCTCGCCCTGCTCTCCCATCGCCGTCCAGACGTCCTCGCCGCTGGACCAGCCTTTCTCCTCACACCACCACATAGGGAAGGAGAAGGCGAAATCGATCCCGACGACCATGTGGCATTCCTCATCGGCAAGCTCGATCAGCCCTGCGATGAGCTCATCACGGCTGAGCCCGTTTCTCAGCTCCGTCAGCCTGCCGCCGCGAACCTCGGCTCGCCAGAGGGACTCTGCGGCCCCTTTTGTCTTGCCGGACCAGTCGACCGCCACGATCAGCACGAAGCGATGGTGGCAATTCCCGTAGACGCGCTCCCGCATCTCGCGCGAAGCAGCAGTGTTGCTACGGCCGGACTAGGACACGTAGGCCTTGCGCACCATGGCGGCCGTCCATCGGTTCGTGCCGTGTGCGGGGGGAACACCCTTGCGGTTCAGGAACTCGGCGATGTCGGCGAGGGACTTTCCCTTCGCGAGCTGAGTCCGTACTTGCGCCCGCCAGCCCCAGTCCCGCTTGTTGCACCATGAGTGGGAGAGTCGAACGTTCTCGGCGACGAACCTACCGCCATCCGATTTGAGCGTCGGGTAGTGGTCGCGCGAGGGCGTCCACCTGTCGCCCGGGGTCCCGACCGGATCGAAAGCGCCGCGCCCCTGGCGGTGGTAGCACTGCGGCATCTCGCACCTCAGGGCGAGGAGCTGGCCGCGCTCGGCCATCCGCACGAGGACATTTGCATTTTTGACGCCGAGCTCGCGAAGTTGGTCCGCGACCGATTTATCTGCCATGCGGCGATCCTGACACAACTGCTCTCGCGTGAAGTCGCTTGTAATCAGACGGTCGTGCGAGCCTCGGGCCAGGCCCCAGACTGGACCCGCTCATAAAGCGTGTCGGGGGCGAGGTCGGCGCCTCCGGGCCAGACGACGGTCCCGGTCTCCGGATCGACTTCAACCCTGGCAAATCCCTGAGGCGTGCGGGCATCTTCGAAAACAGGGCCGCGCATGCGGTCCAGGACGTCGACCTCTCCGCTCAGCCCGTCGGCAAAGGTCAGCCGAAGGACGCCGTGGCGGACGACGTCAGCTGCGGTGATATCAGGGGCTAGGCCGTTCATCTCAAAGGCTCGATATCCATGAGCCAAGCATGCCCAGAGCATCGGCGGTTCGAGCGCAGACCAAACCTTTCGCTTCAAAGGGTTCTCGGTCATCTTGGTCGCGCCAACGGAGAGACGGTTGGAATTCGGGATACGAGGGTGATACGGATGTCGCTCTAAGCCTTTGCTGGAGCCAAGCTGATCCTGTCTCCCCGATAGCGACAGCGAGCTCTGTGTAGTGCGAGTTGTCACCGCAGAGGGTGCGCTTTGGGTGCGCTAGGCTCGCTCGCGTGGACGACCTCGGCGGGCGGATTTCCTATCTCGTGCTCAAGGCTGGTGTGCCTGTCTTCTCAGTCGATGGGGAGCAGGTCGGCACCGTGGTTCGAGCAATGTGGGTGCAGGAGAAGGACGTCTTCGACGGGATCGTGTTCCACACGGCCGCCGGTCGCCACGACCGCAGGTTCGTCGATGGCCCGGAGGTGGGGGAGATCTACGAGCGCGGCGTGGTCCTCAAGATCAGCGCGGCGGAGGTGGCTCAGTTGCCGAAGCCCGGCGAGAATCCCGCCGCTCTCTCGGTCGGCCCCGACGACCTGGTCGGCAGCCCCCAGGGCGGTCGTCTCCGGCGCGCCTGGGATGCGCTCACCGGCAAGCGCTGAACCGGCTTACCGCCTGTCCACCTGTAGCTCAATATCCGTAGCCGCCGCTTGAGCTTTCCGAAGTTTCTTCTCCGGCTCCGCCCGTGGCGGTACCGGCAACGGTTTCGCCGGCTTCGTCCATCGCCGACCATTTGCCGCCGAAGGCAGTCGATTCGTTGCCGTTCGCTTCGCCCGGCGCCGTGTCCCCGGCGTAGGTGTAGAGCGGGTGGCCCGCGTAGGTGACTTGCATGCTCCCGTCTTTGCGCTTGGTGGTGCCGAGTTGCGAGGACATTGCGCCTTCACCCGTGCTCGGCTTGCCTTCGGCGATCACCGGCGGCCAACCCTGTTCGCAGGCGCCATAGCAAGAGGAAGTGGTCCCGCTGTCTTTGGCGAACATGTAAACCGTAAGACCTTCTGAGTTGACCAGAACGGTCCCCAGGCCGGAGACGCTGGCGGCGCTCACCGTCCCGCCGCCCCCGCTTGAGGCTGAGTTTTCGCTGGCGGTCGCAGTGTTGTTGTTCGAACTGCCGCCGCAACCGGCGACGACGAGAGCGAAGACGACGAGGGAAAGCAATGCGGTGGTGAGGCGGGACCGTGACATTTCGGACTCCTGTCGGTCGTGACCGCTCCTCGGCGGTCGACGCGGTTGGTGTGACCGGGTGTACGGGTGCGCCCGTGCTTGGGTTCAGCCCGCCCAGTTGGCCCCTCGGGTTCCGGCAGGGATGCTTGGTAGCTTCCCGCGCATGTCGCTCGTCCGCAGGGTTCTTGCGCTGCCGGCGCTGCTTGCCTTTGCGCTGACGAACCGGAAGGAGCTGATCCTGGCGGACGTCCGGCGCTGGGCCGAGGTCGAGCGCTGGACGTACCGGATGCCTGGAACCCTGCTCGACCTGATCGTCAAGCGCACCGAGTTCCGCACCTTGATGTACCACCGACTCAGGAACGGCAATGCGGCGGGCAGGATCATCGGGCGCCTCGCGTTTGTGCTGTTGCCCCAGCGGGTCGCGCTCTATCTGGCCAGTCCCGAGATCGGGCCGGGGTTGTACATCCAGCATGGGTTCGCAACCGGTGTCGACGCCGAGTACATCGGCGCCAACGTCTGGATCAACCAGCAGGTGACGATCGGCCATGGCGTCGGCAAGGACGGGGTCGCAAGGGTCCCGCGGATCGAGGACGGTGCGACCATCTACGCCGGCGCCAAGGTGCTCGGCAACGTCCGCGTCGGCCGCAACGCGGTGGTCGGCGCCAACGCGGTGGTACTGAAGGACGTGCCTGACAACGCTCTGGCAGTCGGGGTGCCAGCCAGGATCATCGAGCGTCCACCCCAGTGAGCGACGGGCCAAGCCGATGCTTACGGCTTGGCCGGGGTGTTCGCGACCAGGTATTCGGCCAGTTCGTGGACTTCTGATTTCGAGAGCGTCTGGCCGTAGTTCTGCGGCATCACGTTCGGGGGGTAGCCTTCGGCGAGCTCGAGGTTGGGGTGGAGGATCATTTCTTCGATGCCGGCGGTGGTGTCGTCGGGAGCGAGGAATTCGTTGAGGTCGGGGCCGGTCGTGCCCGTCGTGCCGGCGGCGGCGAGGGTGTGGCAGGTCCCGCAGCCAGCGCTGGTGAAGAGCTGGGTGCCTTCCGCCGCTTCGCCGCCACCGGCTTCGGCCGTTTCACCCGGTTCGGTTTCGGTTGCTGCGGTTTCTTCGCTTTCGGCTTCGGAGACGTAGGCGACTTCGGTCTTCGGCGAGCTGGCGAGGTCGCCGATCAGCAGCCCTCCCACGAAGGCGATGACCGCCACTGCGAGGAACGCCCAAGCTTCGGCCAGCCAACGATTCCCGTCCCTACGTCGCATTGCTGCCTCCGATCTGCCACATGTTCATTAACCGAGAAGGAACCTAAGCCGGGCAGGCAGGGGAGGGCATCAGTAGAGGACCCTCGCGATCATGCTGGTTTCTGCGGAAATTCACACCTGGCTTGAACTGGGGTTCTACGATCTGCGTAGCTCTGCGCAATGAATCTCCCGCACAGTGAATTCGGGGAAGGACCCGCGATGCTCCTGCTGCACGCCGGCATCGCCCACCGCCGGATGTGGGATGAGCACCTGCAACCGCTCGCCGCGGCGGGTCAGCGGGTGGTGGCGGTGGACCTACCGGGCTGCGGGGACGCCGCTCCGGAAGATCAGCCGGTGGCGCACTGGGAGGACGTCGTGGAGACGATGGACGCGCTCGGGATCGAGCGGGCTGCGCTTGTCGGCAACTCGTTCGGCGGAGCGGTTGCGCTGCGCGTCGCGGCCCTGTACCCGGAGCGGGTGTCCTCGCTTCTCCTCTTTTCCGCTCCGGCGGTGCCGGAACCCGACCCTTCGCCCGAGCTCCTCGCCGTCTGGGATGCCGAGGAGGAGGCACTCGAGCAGGGCGAGATCGAGAGGGCGGTGGAGGCAGTGGTCTCAGCTTGGGTTGGTGCGGGGGCGCCCGCCGAGGTGCGGGAGCGGATCGCCGGCATGCAGCGCCGGAACTACGAGATGTACGGCGGCGAGCCGGAGCCGGCACCCGATCCGCTGGAGGAAGACCCGGCGCTGCTGAAGGCGGTTGCCTGCCCTGCCCTGGTCGCCGCCGGCGAAGAAGACATGGCCGACTTCAAGAACGCGGTCGGGGAACTCGCGGCCTTGCTGCCGCGCGCGACGACGACCCTGATCGTCGGATGTGGCCACCTCGCTCCCCTCGAAGCACCCGAGGAGTTCCACCGGCTCGTCCTCGAGCACCTCGGCTAGGAAACCTTGAAGCGCTTTCTTGCCGGGCGGGGATCTGGGCCGGTTGCGTTCACCGCTCGCACTTCGAAGACGTAGCGGCCGGCCGTCAGGTTCCTGTAGTGCTTCGGCGAGCGGCAGGGGGTGAAATGCGGCTTGACCTTGGTGGGGTGCGCTTTGGACGGCCGGGTCAGGCTGCATTCGAATTGGGTTGCATTGGTGCCGGTGAAACGGAAGACGGCTGACCCCTTCTTGCTGGAGACCACCGCCCCAAGGAGTTTCGTCTCGGGAAACGGGGTCCCGGGTTCGGGTGCAGGGGCGGGAGGGGTGATCGATTCACCGCCGGGAGAGGAAGGCGGAGTCGGTGGAGGAGTGGGTTCGGGGCCACCGAAGGCGAGGAGGTGGCCGTCGGTGCCGACGTAGATGCGGCCGCCGCTGGCGGCGGGGCGGACGAACTTGGTCGGGGTGCCGATGTCGCCGCTCCACAGCAGTTTGGCCGCAGTCCCGGAGGGAACGGCGCTGTAGGCGTCGAGGGTCGAGGGGCCGCATTCGATTGCGTTCGTGCAGCGGCTGGTGACCCAGACGATCGCCGAGCCCGGCGTCGTGCCGTTCGAGGTCACGGTCGGCGAGCCCGAGCCGAAACGGAGGCTGTGGGCGGGCGATTCCGCCACCAGCGATAGCCGCGGTTCGCCCGAGAGGTTGACGCTGTACTTGAGCATCTCCAGCGAGCCGTTCGTCGGCAGGTAGACGTAGCCGCCATCGCCTGGCCAGACCGAAGGCGAGCCGAAGACGCCGTGGGTGATCGGCACCTCCTGCACGTCTTCGTTCTTTTCTTCCGGGCCCTGGGCGAAGCCGCCGAGGTGGTCGCGGTTGAGCAGGTAGACGAGGTTCTGCTTGCCGGCCTCGACCAGCAGGTTGGGAGTCGATGCGGTGCCGAAGTATTCGGACGGCAGCGCCAGCGGCGCGCCGGAGCCGAGGTCCTTGTCACCTTCGTCGAGCGCTTGCCGGTTCCAGGGCTCGAAGAAGTCCGTTGCTTCCAGCCCGCCGCCGGATTGAACGCCGAGCCGCACGACCGCCTCGCCGAGGTCGTCCGGAGGCGTGGCAGTGGGGGAAGGCTCTGGCCCGAAGGAGTTCCCGGTCGAGAAGAGGATCTGCCCTTCGCCGTCGGAGGCAAGGCCCCCGCCGGCCTGCCAGACCGCGCCCCCTTCTTCCGCCGCCGCCCACATCGCCTCTTTCGCCCCCGCGGTGGAGACGCCGACGATCCAGCCCTGGAAGGGCAGCGTGTCGCAGTGGCTGCCGAAGCCGGCGTAGACGACCCCGTTCATCAGCAGCAGGCCGGGCCGTTGCAGCTGGTGGGTGGGTTCGAAGCTGACCCCCGGCAGGTTTTCGGCTTCGCCTGAGATTTCGACCGGGAAGTTCGGCTCCTCGGCGCCGGTTTCGACGTCGACCGCGTGCATCTTCCAGACCGCGGGCCCCGAGGTTCCGGATGCGTAGGACTTGGCGAGGAAGTAGGCGACGCCGGTTGCTCCGTCGATCACCGGCGTGCCGGTGATGCCGACGTTGGGGACCAGGTCTTCGCAGGCGAGGTCCGCCGGGTTCCAGGGCCCGCCGACGTTCCGTTCCCAGAGGATCGTGCCGCTTTTGCGGTCGATGCCGTAGATCCAGTTGTCCTCGGTGGCGACGAAGACGACTTCGCCGTCGACCAGCGGCTGGGCATAGACCTGTCCCTGCACGGGGGTGTCGAAGACCTGCCCGAAGCCGCCGCCTTCGAGCAACCCTGGCGTCAGCTGCGGCTGGTCCGGATACCAGCCGGTCCGCAGCGAGTCCGCGGAGGTGGTGAGCGGAGAGGACGTCGCCGCGGTGGGGAACATGCAGGCGAGCGCCGCCACCGCCACCAGCGCACCGAGCCCAATCCCCCTGCCGCTCCTCACCTTCACATCATCGACAAGTGGCCCGCGTCGCGCAACCTCGCGTACCCGGACGGGAATATCGTTGCCGCATGGACGATCCGGTTTCGCGCTACCGCGCCGCGTCTGAGGCAGGGGACATCGACGGCGTCATGGGCGCCCTCGCGCCCGACGTCAAGGTCGTCTCGCCGATCTCCGGCCGGATGGTCTTCCGCGGCCAGGACGACGTGCGGCACCTGCTCGCCGGCGTCTACGGCAGCCTCAGGGACTTGCACTGGACCGAGGCGGTCGGCGACGGGACCCACCGGGTTCTCGTCGGCGAGATGAAGATCGGACCGGTGCGGATGACTGACGCGATGGTCTTCGAGCTCGCCCCCGACGGCCGCATCCGCCGCATCAGCCCGCACCTGCGACCGTGGCTCGCCCTGACTATCTTCGCCCTCGTCCTCGGGCCGAAGGTGGCGCGGCGGCCGGGGATGATCCTGCGGGCGCTGCGCTGACGAGCTAGAAGCGCTCCTGCAGCGCGTCCACCTCGCCGGCGACCCGGTGCTCGATTCGCTCCATCTCACCGTCGAGTTTTCCGTCCAGCTCCTTGCTGCGCGCGTGGAAGAAGGCGCCGAAGGAGCCGGCGAGGGCGGCGACCACGGTGATCGCCCAGATGTCGAAGAAGAGCTCGAGGACTTTGCCGAAGTTGGTCTTCGGGTTGGCGACGGAGGAGGCGGTGAGGAGCTGCGAGGTCGAGAAGAGGAAAGCGTCGAAGAGGTTGTGGATTTCGGTGCCCTTGGCGTGCCGCTCGGTGAAGAAGACGATCAGGGTGGAGATCAGGGAGATGAAGGCGGTGAGAAGGAAGATCGTCAGCAACCGCCGCCGTAGGTGGGTATGGCTTTTCTCCTGCCCCTGTACCACCGCGATCATCTCGCGGTGGGCGTTGGCCACATGGCGGTGCGCCTTCATCGCTGATGCGCATTATCTCCCGGTGCGTATGACGGATCAGCCACGCAGTCGCTGCAGTGCCCGCGCAAGGGGGGGTTGAAAGGCGGCGATCACGCAGACGACGGCGCCGCAGGAGGCGAGGGCGGCAAAGACGGCGAACCAGCTCGAGTCGATCGCCGTCCCGGAATATCCCAAGCCCGAATTGGCGATCGCGACGATTGCCCTGCTGACGAAGACGATGACAGCGAAGAAGGCATAGGCGCCCGCCGCCGCCGTGAGGAGGAGATCCCGACGCGCAACGGAGTCCTCCGCTGAGCCCCCCGCCTGAGCGGCGTCGAAAAAGGCAAACGCTGCGATTGCCCCGGCGACCGCGGCGGCCACCAAGCCGGTGGTTCCCAGGTTGAGACCAGCGGTGAGGGTGCCGAACCCATCCTGGTCCGTATAGCCCTCCGACCGAAGGACGCCGGCTATCAGGCCAGCCAGGTTTGCCGCCATGAAGGCGATACCGGTCCAGCCCAGGAAGTAGTCGCGCCTTGCGCGGTCACGCCGGGAAAAGCCGATCGCCGCGAGGAGTGCAGCGATCATCAGGCCGGCGACGAAGACGCCGTCAAACACTCCCGCGATGCGGTAGGCGTGCGAGTGAGGTTCGGAGAAATCGATTCCGCTCGAGAACGCGGCTGAGAGGAGCCCGAATCCGTAGGCGGCGGCGAGGAGCGCCGCCGCGTCCGGAGACCTTCGCGCCTGTTCCCGGACGGGGAAAAGAAGGTCTGTGCGGCGAAGAAGGACGCCAGGGCGAGCACGAGGGACTGAAGGATCGACAGGCATTCAGCGACCACGAGCCCTGCGGGATGCGGATTACTGAGAACGTCGGAGAGCCTGAAGGCATACTCGACTGCGCGGAGGGCAAAGGCGCCGCCGAAGGCGAGCGCTGCCGCCCCGAGCAGTCGATTTCGATCCCCCATGGGTCGCACAATCTATTGAGAGTCGATGCGGTAAGTGGGTAGAGAAGCTTCGTGGGCGCGATTGCGACTGGGGAGCTGCTGAAGGGTCGCTACCGGCTCGAGCGCACGCTCGGGCGGGGCGGCATGGCTGCGGTCTGGCTGGGGCACGACGAGGTGCTCGAGCGGCCGGTGGCGGTGAAGGTGCTCTCGGACACGATCGCCGGCGACCCCGAGTTCGTGGCGCGGTTCCGGCGCGAGGCGCAGACGGCGGCGGCGCTCTCGCACCCCAACCTTGCCGGCGTCTACGACTTCTCCGAAGAGGGCGAACGGCCCTACCTGGTGATGCAGTTCGTCCCCGGCGAGAACCTCGCCGAGCGGATGCAGCGCGGGGAGGGGATCGACCGCGACAAGCTGGCGCGGGAACTGCTGGAGGCGCTCGTCCACATCCACCGGGCGGGGGTGCTGCATCGCGACGTCAAGCCCTCGAACATCATCCTCGAACCCGACGGCACGGCGAAGCTGATCGACTTCGGCATCGCCCTGCCGCAGGACGCGACCGCGCTGACCAGCACCGGCCTGATCCTCGGCACCGAGCGCTACGCGGCGCCGGAGGTGATGGAGGGGCGGCCGGCGACCGAGCGCTCCGACCTCTACTCGGCCGGAATCGTGCTGCGGACCTGCGAGGGGAGCTGCTCCCGCACCCTCGGTTCCCTGATCGGGTGGATGACGAGCCGCGACCCGATGGCCCGCCCCGCCTCGGCGAGCCAGGCGCTGGCGCGGCTGGAGCGGGCGGAGGCGATCGGCGAGCCGACCCAGGTCTTCGAGCCGGCTTTCGAACCGACGCGGCCGACGCCGACGCCATCCCGGGTCTATACCCGAGCGAGTTCCCGTCGCAGTCGGATGGGAGCGGTGGCGGCAATCCTCGGTGTCCTCGCAGCGGTGCTCGTGGTGGCGCTGGTCGTCTTGAGCGGGGGGAATGAAGGGAAGGGCGGAAAAGCGGCCCACGCCAAGCAGGCGAAAGCGAGCTCGAAAAAGAGCTCGAGCCATAAGCCCGAAGCGGTGACGACGGCCGCGGCGCCCGCGCCTGCCCCCGAACCGGCATCAGAAGTCTCGGAAGTGAATCCCGAAGGTGGTGCCGCACTGAACGAACAGGGCTACGCGATGGTCCAGGCGGGCGAATACGAAGCCGCGGTCCCGGTGCTCGAAGAAGCGGTGGACTCCTTTCCGGAAGGCAGTGAAGACATCGATTACGCCTACGCGCTGTTCAACCTCGGCCACGCCTTGCGGCTTAGCGGCCACCCCGAGGAGGCGATCCCGATCCTCGAACAGCGGCTGCAGATCCCCGACCAGACTGCGACCGTCGAAGGCGAGCTGGAAGCGGCGCGCGCCGAAGCCGGCGGTTAGTCGCCCGCGATCGCGCGGCAGATCTGCTCCACCGCCTCCTCGACCAGGGCCGGCGAGGTGCCGAGGTTGAGGCGGGCAAAGCCGGCTCCCTGCGGGCCGAATTGCGGCCCCGGGCTGAGGGCGAGGCGGCCGCGCTCGAGGATCGGCTGGGAGGGATCGGGGCCGAGGCCGAGCTCGCGCAGGTCCAGCCAGGCGAGGTAGCCCGCCTGCGGCTGCTCGTAGCCGACCTCGGGCAGGCGCTCGGCGAGCAGGTCCCTCAGTAGGGCGCGGTTGTGGTCGAGGACGGCGAGGACATCGTCGAGCCACTGGTCGCCCTCGCGGTAGGCGGCGACCGAGCCGACGGCGCCGAGGTGGCCGCAGTGGGTGGCGCCGACCGGCAGCCGCTCGACCACCGCAGCGGTCTCGGCTGAGGCGGTGACGATCTGGGCGCAGCCCAGGCCGGCGAGGTTGAACGCTTTCGAGGCCGACCAGAAGGCGATCCCGTGCGCCCGCGCCGCCTTGGAGACGGTCAGGAAGGGAACGTGCTCCGCCCCCGGCAGCGTCAGCGGAGCGTGGATCTCGTCGGCGAGTACCCAGGCGCCGTGGCGGGCGGCGGCCTCGGCTACCGCTCCCAGCTCCTCCCGGGAGGGCACGCCCCCGGTCGGGTTGTGGGGGCTGCAGAGAATCAAGGCCGCGGCGCCGTCGGCGAACTGCCGCTCGATCCCGTCGAGGTCGAGGGCCGTCCCCGCCAGCGGCACTTCCGCCAGTTCGCAACCCGCTTCCTCGATCACGGCGAAGAAGGGGTGGTAGACGGGCGTGTTTATGACAACGCGCTCGCCGGGTCCGGCAATTGCCTCGAGGACCGAAGTGAGTGCACCGACGACGTCGGGAGCGGGGGAGACGGCGGCGGGGTCGACCGTCCAACCGTGCCGCCGCGCGACGAACTCGGCGAAGGCCGGGCCCAGGTCCTCCGGGTTCGCGTAGCCGCAGTCGTCAAGCTCGATCGTCTCCAGCAGCGTCCGCCTGATCGGTTGCGCCAGCGGGAAGTCCATCTCCGCGATCCAGGCCGGCAGTACGTCGGGCTCGTACCGGCTCCACTTGGCGCTGCGCCGCCGGCGCAGGCGGGCGAGGGAGAGCTCGGTAAGCGCGGGGGAGAGCCCAGGCGACATCGCCCGAACTCTCGCAAGAACCCGTTCCTGTGGCACAACTGCCCTTTCGCGATGGAGCAACGTATGCGAACATATGTTCGTGTTCGACTTGACGAGAGACCAGGCCCCCGAAATGAGTCCTCGCGAGCGGCACCGCCTGAACCTGAGGCGTACTGCAAAACTGCCGGCCACGCGCCGAGCCGGAGGCGACTTGAGCTCGCCTCTATGGACGCGGGGGCGGGAGGCAAATTCGCTTCCGTAGATGCCTCGCCGCGAAGAACCCCAGATTGGCCTCAGCATGGCCATCCGCCAGCTCCGCCAGAAAGCCCACCTGAGCCAGGAAGCGCTGGGACTGCGGGCGGAAATCCATCCGACCTGGATCTCTCACCTCGAGTCCGGCCGCGTCAACCCGACCTGGGGCAACGTCCGCCGGATTGCCTTCGGGCTGCGCGTTCCGCTGCCGGAACTAGTCGCGCTCGCCGAGGAACTCGAGCTCGAATTTGGAACTGCCCCCCGGCCAGGGCAGGGAGCCGGAGGGCAGTAGGGAACCCCGCTAGGGGTGGCTGAGTCAACTCTAATACTCAGTCGTTCTTGAGGTTTGAGTCATGTACCTGGTGGTCTCCCGATCCGATCGTTAGAGGCCGGCCCGCCCTCCGCACGCCACGCAGGACGTACGCATCTAGTGCTGCGAAATCGCGTGGTTCCTTTGTCGTCTATATCCCGACTAAGGAACCACGGGATGGAGAGCTGAGCCCAAACGCCAATCGCGTGGTTCCTTAGTCGTCTTGGAGCCGACAAAGGAACCACGCTTTGCTTCGTCCCTCGGCGTCTACCGGAGCGCTGTCGTGGAGGGTGTCCATGTCCCTCCGGAGGGATGTTCGGCTACATGCAATCTGATGTTTGCGCGGGCGTAGCCCGCGCTCTTCGATTGCAGCTAAGCGGCGAAGCCGCGTGCTGCGCAATTCCGGAGGAGGGACATGGGCACCCCCCGCGCCTTTTACTTCGATTTGCAGCGAATTGATCAAAACATTTGACTCGCGCAAGGATCATGGTTATGCTGCCGCCGCGCTTGAGCATTCAGGGAATTGCTCTGGCGGCAGGGACGACATAGCTAGCACCCGTGCCTTAATCGGTTAAAGGGTTGGCGTTGTAAGCCAAAGATCCGGGTTCGAGCCCCGGCGGGTGCATTTCGAACAATCAAATTCGAAGGCAGAAAGTTCGGAATCACTAGCTATGGGCGAGAACATCTTCAACAGTTTCGAAAAGGCGGCCGCCGACGACAGCGGCAAAGTGCTCTGGGCGGCGCGGGCTCCGTACCGGCCGGAGGCCGACTTCGACCTGATGCTGATCCCGCGGTTGCCGAAGGGAGCCGACTGGCGGGAGAGCGAGGACGCGAAGGCGGCGCTCGACCGGATCGAGGCCGAGCCGTGGGTTGACTCGATCGACCGCGAGGGCAGGCAGCCGACGCTGCGCATCGCCGACGAGTGGATCGAAGCGCAGGGGGAGGCGATTCGCTCCGGCGCCTTCGGCAACGGGACCTTCGCCGACATGGCCGCCGAAAACCGCTACGCCGTCTACTTCTGGGGCGCCAACACGACCAAGGCGCTGCACATCGGCCACCTCCGCAACCTCGCCGTCGGCAACGCGATAGCCGGCTCCCTGAAGCAGGCCGGCGCCCAGGTCGACAACCGCAGCCTGATCTGCGACGTCGGCCGCAGCATGGGCGAGGCGATGGCGGGCGTCGCAACCCGCGCCGGCGAGGACTCCGGTCCCGACGCCGACGAGAAGAGCGACCACTTCGTCGGCTTCTGTTACGCCGACTACGTCACCGCCAGCCGCAACGGCGGCCAGGGAGACGACGGCGCCGAGGACTCCGTCGCCCGCGAGTCGACGCAGTACGACGACAAAGCCGACGAAATGATGATGCGGGTCCTCGAGGGCGACCAGAAGGCGCTCGAACTGTGGTCGCGGACCCGCTCCTGGGTGGTCTCCGGCCAGCGCAAGACCCTCGCCCGCCTCGGCATCGCCTTCGACAAGGTGATCTACGAGTCCGACTACCTGCCCGAGGTCCGCGAGTTCACCAACGAGGGCCTCGCCAGCGGCACCCTGACCAAACGCTGGGGCGACGACATGGTCATGTACGAGACCGAACGCGAGGAGCTGGAAGAGATGCCGCTGGTCCGCTCCGACGGCCTCCCGACCCAGCACATGCGGGCGCTCGCCTACTGGGCCGCCGCCGACGAACTCGACGACGTGATCTCGATGCAGGTCTGCGGCAACGAGTGGGTCGCCCACGTCACCTGCCGCCGCAAGCTGATCGACGAGATGGGCCTGGAGAACGGCAACGGCAACGGCTCGGCCCGCGGGGGAGGCCCGCCGACCTACGACATCTTCCACGGCATGGTCGCGCGGGAGAACGAATCGATCAGCTCCAGCAAGAAAGGGGCGCTGCTGATCGACGACCTGGTCGAGTGGCTGGAGCAGGAGCTCGCCGACAACCCCGAGTTCGCGGAGGAGATGGCGCGCCACCCGCACCCCGAGACGGTGCCGGCCCAGGTCGCGCTCGGCTACTTCCTCCTGCAGCCGACGACCAAGCAGGTCAAGTTCGGCAAAGAGAAGCTTCTGGTCGAAGGAAAAGGGAGCCTTGGCTGGGACCTGGCGCGCGCGCAGGCCCACCACGCCTCCAGCGAGATCCAGGGCGGGCGTCCGGCCGAGGACCCGGACTACCGCTTCGCCGTGGTCCAGTCGGAGCACTACCGGGTGCACTTGCGCAGCGCCGTCGACGAGTTCGACGTCGCCCCGCTCTCCAAGTACCTCTCCCATTTCGCGCGCTGGTACCGAGAAGACGAGCGTGCACCGGAGGTCGAGGCGGTCGTGCAGCCGGTGCTCGAGCAGGGCCTGCAAGGCCTGGGACTAGAGGGAGCTTGATGTGAAAACGCTGCTGGTCGACAACCACGATTCCTACACCTACAACGTCTTCCACCTGCTGGCCGCGGCCTCGGGCGAGGAGCCGATGGTGGTCAACAACGACGCGGTCTCCTGGCGCGTGCTGACACGGATGGACTTCGACGCGATCGTGCTCTCGCCCGGGCCGGGCCACCCGTCCCGCTGGCACGACTTCGGCGTCTGCAGCGACATCCTCCGCCACAGCGAAGTCCCCGTCTTCGGGATCTGCCTCGGCCACCAGGGGATCGGCAACCTGCTCGAGGGCGCGGTCAATCGGGCGCCGATGGCGATGCACGGCCGCCTCAGTCGGGTCATGCACGAAGGCAAGGGCCTCTTCAAGGACGTGCCGCAGGGCTTCTCCGTGGTCCGCTACCACTCGCTCGCGATCACCAGCCCGCCCGGGCCCGAAGGACACATCGTCGCCTGGTCCGACGACGGCGTCGTGATGGGCGTCGAGCACACCAAGCGGCCGATCTGGGGAGTCCAGTTCCACCCCGAGTCGATCTCGACCGAGTACGGGCTGAAGATCGCCGAGAACTTCTTCGATCTGGCCGCCCGGCACCGTCGCTCCGACGAGCGGCCCGCCGGCCGCGCCACGATCGTCCCCCGCAGCACCCCGCGGGCCGCCGCACCGCAGCCCGCCGAGGCCGGCGATTTCGAATTGCGAATGCGGGAGATCGAGGGACAGGCGCCGACCGAGCACGTCTACGAAAGCCTCTTCGCCGAGCACGATCCGTCCTTCTGGTTCGACAGCGCCGACGCGCCGACCTGGCTCGCGCAGTGCTCCTACATGGGCACGACCGCGGGCGCCGAGCGCTGCTTCGTCAGCTACGACGTCGACAGCGGCGAAGTGACGGTCGACCGCGCCGGCGTCCAGACCGTCGAGCACAAGTCGATCTTCGACTACCTCGACCGCGAGCTGAAGCGGATCAAGATCGACCCGCCGGAGGACGTCGACCGCGGCCTCGTCGGCGGCTACGTCGGCTACCTCGGTTACGAGCTGAAGGCCGACTGCGGCTCGCCCAACGTCCACAGCTCCGACATGCCCGATGCGGCGCTGATGCTGGCCAACCGGGTCGTTGCCGTCGACCACACCAAGGACAAGACTTACGTCTTCGCCCTCTGCCGCGGCGAGGACCGCGAGGCCGAGCAGTGGCTGGACGCGGCGGTGGAGCTGATCGCCGAGGCGATCGCCAACCCGCCGGCGGAGCGGCCGCTGGCCCCGCCGAGCGAACCCGGCGGCCACGTCCGCTTCCACTCCGGCCGCGGCCGCGAGCGCTACCTCGCCGACATCGCCAAATCGCAGGCCGAACTGCTCGCCGGCGAGTCGTATGAGGTCTGCCTCACCGACCAGTTCTCGACCGACGCCAGCCCGGAGCCGTTCGACCTCTACCGGCAGCTTCGCCGCAGCAACCCCTCGCCGTTCTCCGCCTTCCTGCGTCTCGGCGAGCACGCCGTCGTCAGCTCCTCGCCGGAGCGCTTCCTCTCGGTCGACCGTCAGCGCCAGGTGATGGCGCGGCCGATCAAGGGGACGATCTCCCGGGTCGAGGACCCGGCCGAGGACGCGGCCCGCGTCAAAGAGCTGGGGGAGGACGAAAAGACCTACGCCGAGCACCTGATGATCGTCGACCTGCTCCGCAACGACCTCGGCGTCGTCTGCGACGTCGACAGCGTCCACGTCCCGGACCTGATGGTGATCGAGCCCTACGCGACCGTGCACCAGATGGTCTCGACGATCGTCGGCCGGCTGACCGACGACCGCAGCCCCGTCGACTGCGTCCGCGCCACCTTCCCTGGCGGTTCGATGACCGGCGCCCCGAAGGAGCGGACGATGGAGATCATCGACGACCTCGAGGCCGAGGCGCGCGGCATCTACTCCGGCTCGATCGGCTACTTCGGCGCCGACGGCTCGACCGACCTCAACATCGTCATCCGCACGATCGTGATGCGGCCGGGCCGGACGACGATCGGCGCCGGCGGTGCGATCGTCATGCAGTCCGACCCGGAGGACGAGTTCGACGAGATCCTGCTGAAGGCGCGCGCCCCGATGGCGGCGATCGCGCGTACCGTCACCGGCGGCGAAGGTCCCGACGCCTGGAGCGTCGAGCTGGAGCCGGTCGCCCACCACGCGGAGGCGGCGTGACCGATCCGGCGACGACGCAGGCCGCCGTGCGCGAGGCGGGGGCTGGGGACGTCGAGAGGGTCGCGGCCGCGGGCGGGAGCCTCCTCGCCGAGCTCGGCGGCCGCATGCCTTCGCGGCCGGAGATGGAGGCGGAGGTGCAAGCTTTGCTCGACGACCCGCAGGGCGGGTCGGTGCTGCTCGCGGAGGCCGACGGCGAGATTGTCGGCGTCCTCACCGCGAGCTGGCAACGGGCGATCCACGTTCCCGGCGTGTACGCGACCATCCAGGACCTCTGGGTCGATGAGGCCTGGCGCAGTCGCGGCGTCGGAGCGGAACTGGTCGAGGCGATCGCGTCCCAGGCGCGAACTCGCGGGGTGAGCCGGCTTGAGGTCGGCTTGCCGCGGGAGACCTTCGCGGCGATTGCCTCGACCGAGTCCTTCTACCGCCGCAACGGCTTCGAGCACCTCGGGCCGCGGATGCGGAGGCTGCTCGATGACGAGTAGCGAACTAGTGATGGTCGAGCAGCGGCAGGGGCGCGACGACGACGCCTTCTGGGTGCGGGAAGGCGACCGCCGAATACCGGGCCAGGACGGCAACCGGCGCCTGGTCGAGCTGCGGGCGGGCCTCGTGCGCCACTCGCGGGTGCGACCGGTCGCCGCCGACGCCGCCGACGAGGAGGTCGAGCGGACGCTGGCGGCGCTGCACGAGGCCGAGTACCTGCAGGCGCTGGAGGAACTCTCCTCCGAGGAGCCGGTGGT
>JBQCEW010000340.1:0-11376 GCA_051959815.1 Solirubrobacterales bacterium | reverse complement strand
TCCTCGGAGGCGAGGAGGACGGCGGAGGCGCCGTCGGAGAGCGGCGTCGAGTTGGCCGCGGTCATCGTCCCCTCGGGGCCGCCGAAGACCGGTTTCAGCTTCGCCAGCTTCTCCAGGTTGGAGTCGGGGCGCAGGTTCTGGTCGCGGTCGAGGCCGATGTAGGGGGTGATCAGGTCCTCGAAGAAGCCGCGGTCATAGGCGGCGGCGAGGTTCTTGTGGCTCTTGACGGCGAGCTCGTCCTGCTCCTTGCGGCCGATGTCCCATTCGGTGGCCATGATCGCGCAGTGCTCGCCCATCGAGAGGCCGGTGCGCGGCTCCTCGTTGCGGGGGATCGCCGGCACGATGTGGCCGGGGCGGACCTTGGTCAGTTGCTTCAGTTTGCCCACCGTCGAGCGCTCGCGGTTGGCTTCCAGCAGCGTCTCGCGCAGGTCCTCGTTGAGTGCGATCGGCGCATCGGAGGTGGTGTCGGCGCCGCAGGCGATGCCGGAGTCGATCTGGCCGAGGGCGATCTTGTTGGCGACGAGGATCGTCGTCTCCAGGCCGGTGCCGCAGGCCTGCTGGACGTCGTAGGCGGGGGTCTCCGGCGCCAGGCGGGTGCTGAGCACGCTCTCGCGGGTGAGGTCGCGGTCGCGCGAGTGCTTGAGGACGGCGCCGCCGGCGACCTCGCCGAGCGCCTCGCCCTGCAGGCCGTAGCGGTCGATCAGACCGTCGAGGGCGGCGGTGAGCATGTCCTGGTTACTCGCGTGCGAGTAGACGCTGTTGGAACGCGCGAACGGGATCCGGTTGCCGCCGACGACGGCAACTTTGCGGGTCTGGCTTTTCATTTGGGGGAGGGTCCTCCTTGGGGATTGGAAGTCGAAGTGGGGGTGGAGCGGTCGCGCAGGCCCGGCTCGACGGTGGAGACGAGCAGCTCGGCCGCGTCCTCGGCGGAGATCGCCTCGGTGCGCAGCCACCAGCGCGCGAGCGCCTCGGCGGCGCCCAGGAGAGCGGTGGAGAGGGCCTCGATTTCGACCTTGACCTTGTCGCGGCGGTCGTCCGGCAACTGCGCCAGCAGCGAAGCCGAGACGAGGTCGAGGATCTGGCCGCGGTAGGCGGCGACCCGGTCGAAGACCTCGCCGCCGTGGGGGAGGGTCTCGTCGAAGAGCACCGCCCAGGCGGCCCGGTCGGTGTCGAGGAAGCCGAAGAAGGCGCGGACGCCGGCCCGCAGCGCGTCGCCGGGGTTGGCGCTCCCGCCGATCGCCTCGCCGACCGTGGCGATCAAGGAGTCGCCCGCCCGCTCCATGCAGGCGATGTACAGCCGCTCCTTGTTGCCGAAGTAGTTGTAGAGCAGCGGCTTGGTCACGCCCACCGCCGCGGCGATCTCATCCATCGTCACCGCCGCATAGCCCCGCTCGGCAAACAGCTCATGAGCCGCCCCGAGCGTCTGCTCCATGCGGTCGTCCCGCGCCATCCGCGTCCGAACCGATGCATCCATCGATGGAAACGTTACGCCGATATAAATTTATATGCAAGTAACGTGATGCATCCCACGTATATCCCTTCTCTGTAGAAGCGAAATCGATCCCTGAGCGGACCTAGCTTCCTGCGCCACAAGACAAAAGCGGCCGGGGCGACTGCGCAAACAGCCCCCCGGCCTTGGCACAGGAAGGCAGGCTTCCCATGCAGGCAGAGCGTATTCCAGAGCGCAGCAGAGCCGACCGAAAAGAAGAGGCGGTGCTGCAACACATCCTCGAATGGCAGCCGACCATCCTGCGGATGTGCGATCTGGTCCGGGAACTCGCCAAGGACCCGGACGCCCGCGACTCGCGGGAAGAGGTTGAACAGGCAGCGCAGCATTTGGTCGGGCTCGGGCTGCTCTACCGCCAAGGCGAGTGCGTCCTGCCGACGCCTGCGGCGGTCTACGTGCAGGGCTGGGAACTCGGATGATCGACGCGGAGGCGGTCAGCCAGCAGTTCGGGCGCAACCTCGCCGAGGCGAGGGAATGGGCGGGCCTGACGCAGGCGCAGCTCGCCAAAGAGGTCTCGATGCATCAGGTGAACCTCTCCATCCTGGAGCGCGGCCTGCGTTGTCCTCGGCTCGATCTGGTCGTCCGGCTCGCAGGGGTGCTGGGGGTGCATGTGCGCGATCTGCTTTGGGAGATCGAGTAGTGACGACTCAGCCCGGAGCGGAGCAGCAGCTTCAGCGAGTTTTGCTGGCGCTGTTGCTCTGCGAGTTCCCCCGCAAGCTCAAGCGCTCCCAACTTGCGGTGCAGATCGTGATCGGGGGGCGGCTGGACGTGGCGATCGAGGAACTGCACCATGCGGGGCTGGTGTGGCGGGAGGGCGACTACGTGATGCCTACGCTCCCGGCTCGGCACATGGACTGGCTGGACTTGGTCTAGCCTGCGTCTATGCCGAGGCGCAAGGAGAAGACGCCCAAAGGGTTAGAGGTTCCGGTCCCGACCAAAGGCGAGTTCGACGCAGCTATGCGGAAGGTCGCTCCGCCAGTAGGTCGTAAACGCCCTGCCGGGAAAGACCGGCCTCAGCAGCAATCCGAGTGATCGGAACGCCTGCTGCCTGAGCTTCGCGGCAGGACTCCCGTAGCTGCTCGGTCGCCTCTCGTTTCGCCTCGTCAGCTTTGGCTCGCTTGCGAACCGCCGACTGAATCCGCCGGATCGCGGTCGCCTCGCTCATTGCCGCGCCGCTTCCCGGACGAGAGCGTGGAACATGGAGCGCTGGCCGTGGTAGCGCTGGTTGTGCCGCCAGGCGTACTCGTCCAGGTAGGACTGAAGCCATTTTCGGGACACCTTCTTGTAGGTGCCGCGCATCCCCGTTTTGAGGTTGCCGAAGAAGCCCTCGATGGTATTCGTGTAGATGTCGCCCTCGACATAGGAGCCAGCGGAGTGGTTGATGACCAAGTGCCCCGCGTACTCGCGAGCCAGCGGCCGATAGGACAACCAGTCGTCGGTGTAGAGGATTGCTTCCGGGTTCACGTTCGCCCGTACGGCGTCCTGCAAGGGTTCGCCACGGCGTGACGGGATGACCCGCACGCGGACGCGCCCGCCGCGCTCCACCATCCCCAGCACGGTCGTCTTCGCCTCTCTGAAGGCGGCCTGTTCTTTGCGCGTTTTCAGCTTGCGGCGCGGTCGCCCGCCCCAAGAGGTCTCGTCAACCTCCACCTTCCCGCGCAGGCTAGGAGCCGGCTCAGCCTCGGCCATCAGCTCATTGCGGATGCGGTTGAACATCCTCCAAGCGGTCTTGTAGTGGACGCCCAGCTCGCGCTCTAGCTGTTTGGCGGAGATTCCGCAGCGAGTGCTCGTGATGAGGTGGATCGCGTAGAACCAGAGGCGCAGGGAGGTCGAGGAGCGGTGGAAGATCGTCCCGGCCGTCGGGTGCAGGTGGTGGCCGCAGGCGGTGCAGGTCCACGACTGGCGCTGCTGCTTGGTCGCGTAGCGCTTGAAGACCTTCACGTCGCCGCATTTCGGGCAGTGGGCGTGTTCGCCATCGGGCGCGTGGCGGGTCCGCCAGAGGTAGTCCAGGCAGGCGGCGTCGTCGGGGAACTCGGCTAGGAACTCGTGGATTGAGTAGTCCGAGGTCGAAGACTTCGCCCTAATCGGCTGGTGGCGGTTGGCCGGTGGCATGTGTCAAGACTACTTGACACAGCGGCGGAATGTCAAGTGTGCTTGACATAAGAAGTCTCACCCTTATCTTTTCCCCGTGCAGCCGAACGGAGACAAGTGAGCAAGGGACAGCGCCTACGGGCTGAGCGCGCAGCCGAGGCCGCTGGGGGCAAAGACCTTTCGGCCTACAAGAAGCCCCAAACCACTCCGAGCCACCTACAGAAGCTGGACCGGGCGAGCCAGCACATAAAAGAGCTCAACGCCGCTCAAGAAGCGTGGCTCGGGACTGGCGCATACAGCTTCTTCTCCGAGCGTGATCCCCAGACGGGAAAGACCATCGTTCGAGCCAAGATCACCGAGCCGCCGCCCGGCCAATTCTCGCTGATCGTGGGCGATGCCGTTCATGCCATGCGCTCTGCCCTCGATCACCTCGCGCTCGAACTCGCGGTCGCGCATCAGCGTCCAGGTTCCCTCCCTGAAGCGATGGAGAAGGCGTCTGAATTCCCCATCTTCCCCTTGGAAATCGGCAACGACCAGGGTCGGGACATCTTCCACCGCGTCAAGAAGAAAACCGGGGAACCCGCGCCAAGCAGCGGTCTGTACAAGCTGCAAGGGGCGCACCCGGATGCCGTGAAAGCCATCGAGGGCATACAGCCTTATAACCGTGGCTCCGCCTTCGCCGAAGACCCCTTGTGGGTCATCCACGAACTTGACCGGATCGACAAGCACCGCCGACTGCACCTCACGGCATACGCAGTCGAAAATATCGGCGTCGGTGCGGGGCCAAACGGCAGCGCGTACTTCGGAGAGGTTCTTTTCGAGCAAATGGGGCACATTGGTCCGGTGGAGGACGGCACCCCAGTCGCCATCTTCACCGCGTCCCCTGATTCGCACTTCCAGTTGGACTTCGCCCGCCAGATAGCGCTTGCGGAGTCCTCGCTGCCAGAAGGAGGGCTCCTGGAGGTGTTGACGAAGCTGCGCGATTACGTCAGGGATGAGGTCATGGCTCCCCTCAACGGCTTCCTCTAGGGCGTCGCCCGCCCGCAACTCTCCGCCCAGCCGGGTCATTCAGCCGATTCCTCGGCAGCCGCCCGTGCCTGAGCTTCTACAGAGAAGGGATATACGTGATGCATCCCACAGAGATCAAGCTGCTGGGGAGAGGCCGGAGATCAGGAGGAGCTACCTCTCAGCCGCATGATCGTTGGCGGCCTCTCCAATACGTCCTATACCCAGCAGCAAGTCGTGAGGAGGACGGGGGACTCGAACCCCATCCGAAGGGCTACTTCGGACTCATGATTATCAGTCACTCGCGACACCTCGCCGCTTCATCCTCCGTCCCTATAAGGGCTGGGATGGCAAGAACTCTCCCCCCCATTGACGGAATGAGCTCTTCGGACTACTCTCGACCCCGGTTATCAGTCGCTCCGGGGGTAGCTCCCCCGCACGAAAAAGACCCGCTTCGGCGGGTCTTCGTGATTCGGGGGCGAGAGGATCGGTTAGCCCAGCTCGGTACCGTCGTAGAGCTTCTTGACGTGCACGGTGCCCGGGGGGCTGGCTTCGATGCAGAGGCGGCAGAGGACGCACTCGTCGACGTTGTCGTCGACGATCTCGACGGTGCCGTCGGCGTTTTTGAAGATGTCGACGGGGCAGACTTCCTCGAGCTTGGCGGCGATCGCCGCGTCGTTGCGGATCGAGTCCTCGACCTCGACGTCGATGAAGACCTTGTTCAGCTGATCGGACATCAGGCGGCCGCTCCCAATTTCTCCTTGACGACGTCGGGGATCTCGTCGATGCGCTCGACGACGCGGATGCCGGCGGCTTCGAGGCGGGCGATCTTCTCGGTTGCGGTGTCCTCCACGCCCTCGACGATGGTTCCTGCGTGGCCAAAGCTCATGCCCTTCATCTCATCGTCATCCATGAATTTGCCGGCCATGAAGGCGACGATGGGGAGGCGGCTGTTGTTGTCCTTGACCCATTCGGCGAGCTGGGCCTCCATGCGGCCGCCGGGCTCGGTGTAGATGACGATCGCCTCGGTCTGCTCGTCGGCCTCGAAGTAGGGCATCAGCTCGGCGTAGGTGGAGCCGATGATCGCGTCGCCGCCGATCGAGACGGCGGTGGAGACGCCGAGGCCGGCCTGGGTCAGCGAGGAGGAGATCTCGGTGGTCATCCCACCCGAGCGGCTCATTACGCCGACGCGGCCGGGCTGGTAGGCCTTGGCGGCGTCTTTGGCGGGGCCGCCGATGCCGCCCATCTTGCAGACCTCGGGGACGATCAGGCCGAGGCAGTTGGGGCCGATGATGCGGGCGCCGCGCATGTCGGCGAGCTCGACCATCTCGGCGACGTCGCCGCGCGGCACGCGCTCGGTGACGACGACGATCAGCTTGATCCCGTTCTCGATTGCCTCGAGGACGGCGTCCTTGGTGAAGGCGGGGGGGACGGTGACGACGGAGCCGTCGATCGGGCCGCCGTGGTGCTCGACCGCTTGGGCGACGGTGTCGAAGACGGGCACGCCGTGAACCTCGCGGCCCTTGCGGCCCGGGGTGACGCCGCCGACGACCTTGGAGCCGTAGTCGAGGCACTCCCTCGTCAGGTTGACCGCCTCACGGCCGGTAATGCCCTGGACGATGAAGGTGGTCTTTTTGGAGAGGAGGATCGACATCAGGCCGGCGCTCCCTGGATCTTGGCGACGGCGCGGCCGGCGGCCTCCCACATCGAGACCGAGCGGTCGCAGTACTCGACCCCGTACTTCTCGAGGATCTTGAAGCCCTCGTCCTCCCAGGCGCCGGGGATGCGGAAGATCGCGATCGTCTCGCCCGGATCCTTGCCGAGCTCAAGACAGGCCTTGATCACGCCGCGGGCGACGATGTCGACGCGGGTGTTGGAGACGATCGACATCATCACCGCGATCTTCTCGACGCCGTCCTTTTCCAGCACCTCCTTGGCAAGGCCGCAGGCCTTGGCGACGGAGGGGTTGCCGCCGATCTCCGAGTAGTTGGCGGGCTGGCCGCCCTGGTTGCGGACCGCGTCGGTCAGCGTCAGCGAGCCGCCGCCGGCGCCGATCACGAGGCCGAGGTTGCCGGTGAAGCCGTGGTCCTTGCCCTGGATCACGCCCCGATGGTCGGCGGCGTCGATCGCGGCGACGTTCTTCTCGAAGTCGGAGGGCTCGTAGGTCTCGCGGGTGTCGTCCTCGGCGATCTGCAACTCCTTGCGAAGGAGCTTTTTCTGCCGGCCGACCGCCTCGTTCTCCATCTCCATGTGGGCGTCGAGGGCTACGAAGCTGCCGTCGGTCAGCTCCGCCAGCGGGTTGATCTCGGCCAGGGTCATGTCGTTGTCGCGGAAGAGGCGGGCGAGGCGGGCGAGCGCCGCCGTCGCGCGGTTGAGCTGCGAGCCGGTGACGCCGGTGGCGGCGACGACCTGCTTGGCCTCGAAGTCGGAGACGGGAAGGAGGTTGGAGACGTGGCCTTTGCCGACGTGGTCGGGATGGGTCTCGGCGACCTCCTCGATGTCGATCCCGCCCATGTCGCTGAACAGCATCAGCGGCTTCTTCGCGGTGCCGTCCCAGACGACGCCCGCGTAGTACTCCTGCTTGACCTCGGCTTTCGGGTCGACGAGGACCCCACGCGGCATGTGGCCGTTGATTTCGAGCTTGAGGATCTCCTCGGCATGCCGGGCCGCCTCGTCCGGATCGTCGGCGAACTTGACGCCGCCGGCCTTCATCCGGCCCCCGGTCAGCACCTGGCTCTTGATCACGACCGGCCCGCCGATTTCCTCGGCGACCTTGCGTGCCTCCTCAGCAGTCGTGCAAAAGCCGTACTTGGTGACGGGAATCCCCGCCAACTCAACGATCTTCCGTGCCTCGTACTCGTAAAAGCGCATCGCGGCGCGGAACCCTACATAAGTCCCGAAGAACCTCGTCGCGCCCCCCTCAACCGCGGCTCCGCGTCACCCGGCCCTGCTTTACTCCCCGCGGTGCTTCCCGTCTCCTCCGGCCGGAAGATCCGCCTCCGGCCCCGCGTTTTCCTCCTGCTGATGCTGATTTTTGGCGCTGTGGCGCTATACGGATGCGGCACGGTGGTGGATCGCGAAAAGCTCCAGGACACTGTCCAAGCCAGCCTTGAATCATCGATTCATGAGAAGATCAAGGCGGTCGAATGCCCTTCTGACCAGTCCGTCGACCCGGGCGCGACCTTCACCTGCGACGTGATTTTTTCCGATGACAGGCGGGAAGTAGCCATCTTGAAGATCCGTGACAAGGACGCCGACATCTCCATGATCGGCCTCAAACCCAAACACTAGAGAGAGGCGAATGAGCGACCTGACGACTGCCCCTGACGAGCTGACGACCCACGCCAAACTTCTCAGCTGGGTGGACGAAATCGCCTCGCTCACCGAACCGGACTCCGTCTACTGGTGCGACGGCTCCGCCGAGGAGTACGACCGCCTCGCCCAGGTCCTGATCGACGCCGGGACCTTCGAGAAGCTCGACGAAGCCAAGCGCCCGAACTCCTACCTCGCCCTCTCCGATCCCGCCGACGTCGCCCGCGTCGAAGACCGCACCTTCATCTGCTCCGAGAAGGAGGAGGACGCCGGTCCGACCAACAACTGGCGTGACCCGGCCGAGATGCGCGCCACCCTGAACGACCTCTTCAAGGGCTCGATGAAGGGCCGCACGATGTACGTCGTCCCCTTCTCGATGGGCCCGCTCGGCTCCGACATCTCCGAAATCGGCGTCCAGCTCACCGACTCCGCCTACGTCGCCACCAACATGCGGATCATGACCCGGATGGGCAAGGGCGCCCTCGACGTGCTCGGCTCCGACGGCGACTTCGTCCCCTGCGTCCACTCGGTCGGGATGCCGCTCGCCGAGGGGCAGGAAGACGTCTCCTGGCCCTGCAACGAGGCCAACAAGTACATCGTCCATTACCCCGAGAGCCGCGAAATTTGGTCCTTCGGCTCGGGCTATGGCGGCAACGCCCTGCTCGGCAAGAAGTGCTTCGCGCTGCGGATCGCCTCGGCGATGGCCCGCGATGAGGGCTGGCTGGCCGAGCACATGCTGATCCTCAAGCTCACCTCGCCCGAGGGCAAGGTCAAGTACATCACCGGCGCCTTCCCCTCGGCCTGTGGCAAGACCAACCTGGCGATGCTGGTTCCGACCCTGCCCGACTGGAAGGTGGAGACGGTCGGCGACGACATCGCCTGGATGAAGTTCGGCGAGGACGGTCGTCTGTACGCCGTCAACCCGGAGGCCGGGTTCTTCGGCGTGGCCCCGAACACGAGCCACAAGACGAACCCGAACGCGATGGACACGATCGAGCGGAACACGATCTTCACCAACTGCGCCAAGACCGACGACGGCGACATCTGGTGGGAGGGGATGACCGGCGAGCCGCCGGCGCACGCGATCGACTGGCACGGCAACGAGTGGACGCCGGAGTCCGACACGCCCGCCGCGCACCCGAACGCGCGCTTCACCACCCCCGCCGCTCAGTGCCCCTCGATCGCGCCCGAGTGGGAGGACCCCGCCGGCGTGCCGATCGACGCCTTCCTTTTCGGCGGCCGCCGCGCCACCGTGGTGCCGCTGGTCCAGGAGGCCTTCGATTGGGAGCACGCCGTCTTCATGGGGGCGACGATGTCCTCGGAGACGACCGCCGCCGCGGCCGGCGCCGTCGGCCAGCTTCGCTTCGACCCGATGGCGATGTTGCCCTTCTGCGGCTACAACATGGGCGACTACTTCGCCCATTGGCTCAAGGTTGGCAAACGCGAGGGCGCCCAGCTTCCGCGCGTCTTCTACGTCAACTGGTTCCGCAAAGACGACGAGGGCAAGTTCCTCTGGCCGGGATTCGGCGAGAACAGCCGCGTGCTCGAGTGGGTCTTCCGCCGCTGCGAGGGCGAAGCGGAGGCGGTCGAGACCCCCGTCGGCCTGCTGCCGGCCGAGGGCGAAATCAATACCGAGGGACTCGAGATCTCTGACGGGGCGATGCGCGAGCTCCTCACGGTCGACCTCGACAAGGTCAAGGAGCAGCTCCCCCAGGTAAAGGAGCACCTGGCCAAATTCGGCGACAAGCTCCCCGCCGAGGTCTCGGCTCAGCTCGAGGCGCTCGAACAGCGCCTCGGGTAAGCGCCTGACGCACCGCAGACCCAGGATCGGCTTGATCAACCAGGGCTCGCCCGAGGGCGGGTCCTGGTCCGGGATCCCCGCCGGGCTCACCGCGGGAATGCAGAGCGAGGGCGCGGAGGTCGTCCACATCGATGCGTCGGTACCGCGGGAAGGCCGGCTCGAAAAGGTGCTGCGCATGTCCTGGACCGACCGCGCGGCCAGCCGCAGCTTCGCCGTCGCCGGCAGCTACCTCGCCCGCCGCGGGGTGCGGCAGGCGGGGCCGCTCGACGGCGTCGTCATGATCGGCAGCGGTTACGCGCTCGGTAGTGCCGTGCCCTACGTGACTTTCGACGACGGCACGGTTGCTCAGGCCCTGGACCTGCTCGGCCTGGGGGACGTGCTCGGCGAGAGGGTCGCAACCGCCTGGCGTCGCCGTCAGGCGAGGGTCTACCGTGACGCCTTCGGCTGCTGCCTGGCAAGCGAGTGGGCTGCGGCCTCGGTTCGCGACGACTACGGCATCGACCCGGCGAAGGTCCACGTCGTCGGCTTCGGGGTCAACCTGACGGAGGCGCCGGAAGCCGAGCGCGACTGGAACAAGCCGCGGTTTCTTTTCGCCGGGTTCGACTGGGAGCGGAAGCGGGGCCCGGCAGTGGTCGGCGCCTTCGCCGAGGTCCGCAAGCAGTACCCGGAGGCGGCCCTCGACCTGGTCGGCGGGCACCCCCCGATAGAAGCCGAGGGCGTGACGACGCACGGGCCGCTCCCGCTCAGTTCGGAGGAGGGCCAACGCCGCTACGCAGAACTCCTAGCCAAGGCCACCTGCATGGTGATGCCCTCGACCATCGAGCCCTTCGGCATCGCCTACCTAGACGCCGCACAAGCCGGCATCCCCAGCATCGGCACCACCATAGGCGGCGCCGCCGATGCAATCGGCGACGGCGGCCGCCTAGTAGACCCCACCGACCCTGATGCCCTCGTCGAGGCAATGATGGAGCTTGCCCAACCCGCTCTTGCTCAACAGCTTGGCGGGCACGCACGCGAGCGAGCCAAAAGCTTCACCTGGCAGGCGGTTGCGCGCCGGGTCCTCGGGGTCTTGCTGCCCGAGTCCGCCACCCCATCTCTCGCGCGGGTGGCACGGTAGGGGGGACCATCCCTGCGTAGTTGCAGGGATGGTGGGTCCCCTACCGTGACAGGACCCGCGCGCCAGAACCCCTGGTCCTGCGGGTCCCGGCCCTACGCGCTGTAAGCCTCCGCCAACTCCGGGTCCTTCTCCGCCAGCATCTCCGCGAGGTTCACCATCACCTTGCACTGCTTCCAGGTCGCGTCGTCCTGCATCTTGCCGTCGATCATGTGCACGCCGCGCCCGTCGGGGATCGCCTCGATCACCTTCTTCGCGAACGCGACCTCCTCGGGGTCCGGGGAGTAGACGCGCTTGGCGATCGCGATCTGCGCCGGGTGCAGCGACCAGGCGCCGACGCAGCCGAGCAGGAACGCGGCGCGGAACTGCGTCTCGCACGCCTCGACGTCCTTGATGTCGCCGAACGGGCCGTAGAACGGGAGGATCCCGGCGGACGTGCAGGCGTCGACCATGCGGGCGATCGAGTAGTGCCAGAGGTCCTGCTGGGCGCTGACGCGGTCGGCCTCGGGGTTCTCCGGGTCGGCCGGGTCCTCCATCACGCGGTAG
>JBQCEW010000339.1:0-7834 GCA_051959815.1 Solirubrobacterales bacterium | reverse complement strand
GGTCGGGCCGACCTCGACCAGGTGTCCGGGCTTGCCAGTGCCCTCGATGTTGAAGAAGGCGGTGACGTCGCTGGCCCGTGCCGCCTGCTGCATGTTGTGGGTGACGATGACGATCGTGTAGCGGCTCTTCAGCTCGCCGATCAGGTCCTCGATCGCCAGCGTCGCCACCGGGTCGAGCGCCGAGCAGGGCTCGTCCATCAGCAACACCTCCGGCTCGACCGCGATCGCGCGGGCGATGCAGAGCCGCTGCTGCTGGCCGCCGGAGAGGCCGCCGCCGGGCTTGTCGAGCCGGTCCTTGACCTCGTCCCAGAGGTGGGCGCCGCGCAAGCTGCGCTCGACGACGCCGTCCTTTTGCGCCTTGCTCACCTTCTTCGCGTTGAGGTTGAGCCCGGCGGCGACGTTGTCGTAGATCGACATCGTCGGGAACGGGTTCGGCTGCTGGAAGACCATCCCGATCAGCCGCCGCACCGCGACCGGGTCGACGCCGGCGCCGTAGACGTCCTCGCCGTCAAGGGCCACGTGCCCCACGACCCGCGCGCCCGGCGTCATCTCGTGCATGCGGTTGAGCGAGCGCAGGAAGGTCGTCTTGCCGCAACCGGAGGAGCCGATCAGCGACGTCACCTTGTTCGGCTCGATCGTCATCGTCACGTCCTCGACCGCGTGGAAGTCGCCGTAGAAGAGGTTGACGCCACGCGCCTCGATCGTCTTCGCCGGCCGGCCCAAGGCGGTCACGGGCTCGGTCGAGGTGGCGGTCGCTGCACGGGTATCGGTCATCTTGCCTTTACCCTCCTCGGCGTCGGTCGGGGTACGCTTCGTCGCGGCTCCCAGCATCGATTTCAACTTCCTTCCTTCCATCTCTAACGGATCTCGGTCTTGTAGCGACGGTAGACGAGCCGGGCGGCGACGTTGAGGATCATGACGATCGCGATCAGCGTCAGGGCGGCGGCCCAGGCCTTGTCGTAGGCGGCCTGTTTCATCACTCCGGGCGAGCGGTACTCGTTGTAGGCGTAGACGGCCAGGTTCTGCATCCGGCCGTTGAAGGGGTCGGTGTTCATCGAGTCGACGACGCCGGTGGTGACGAGCAGCGGCGCGGTCTCGCCGACGATGCGGGCGATCGCGATCATCACCCCGGTCACCAGCCCGGCGAAGGCGGTCGGCAGGACGATCTTCGCGATCACCTTCCACTTCGGCGTCCCCAGCGCGTAGGCGGCTTCGCGCAGGTGGTTGGGGACGATCTTGAGGATCTCCTCGGCGGAGCGGATCACGATCGGGATCATCAGCAGCGAGAGCGCAACCGACCCCATCACGCCGAGGCGGATCCCGGGGCCGAGAAAGAGCTCGAAGAGCGCGTAGGCGAAGAGGCCGGCGACGATCGAGGGAATCCCGGTCATCACGTCGACGAAGAAGGTGAGCGCCCGCCGCAGCCGCCCGGTCCCGTACTCGTTGAGGTAGATCGCGGCCATGATCCCGATCGGGACCGAGATCACGGTGGCGACCGCGGTGATGACGAGGGTGCCGACGATCGCGTGGGCGGCACCGCCACCCCCGACCACCCCGCGCGCGTCTTCGGTGAAGAATTCCGCGCTCAGCCCCGGGATGCCGCGCTTGGCCACCTCGAAGACGAGCGAGAAGAGCGGGATCATCGCCAGCACGAAGGCGCCGGCGATCAGCGCCATCATCACCGTGTTGACGCCGCGGCGACGCCAGCCGAGGCCGCTGGAGAGGAGCCGCGAAGGCTGGCCGGGGGCGAGGGTCTGGACCGAGCTCTCCATCGCTATTCCCGGTTCTGCCGGGCGATGATCGCCCGCGCTCCCATGTTGGTGACCAGCGTGATCGCGAAGAGGACGAGACCGGTCGCGATCAGCGCGTTGATCGCCAGGCCGGAGGACTCGGGGAAGTTGAGGGCGATGTTGGCGGCGATCGTCGAAGGGTTCGCCTGGCTGATCAGGTTGAAGGTGACGGCGCCGGAGACCGAGAGGATGATCGTCACCGCCATCGTCTCCCCCAGCGCCCGGCCGAGGCCGAGCATGGCGCCGCTGATCACCGAGGATTTGCCGAAGGGGAGGACCGTCATCCGGATCATCTCCCAGCGGGTGGCGCCGAGTGCCTGCGCGCCTTCCCGCAGCCGCCGCGGCGTCTGCGCGAAGGCCTCGCGGGCGACGGCGGAGACGATCGGGAGGATCATCACCGCCAGCACCAGGCCGGCGACCAGCATCGTGCGGCCGGTGACCGAAGCCGGGCCGTCGAAGAAGGGGAGGAAGCCGAGCTTTTCTTCCAGCCACTTCATCACCGGCACCGCGGCCGGGCCGAGGACGAAGATGCCCCAGAGGCCGTAGATGATGCTGGGGATCGCCGCCAGCAGGTCGACCAGGTAGCCGAGCGTGAGCGCGATCCGCGGCGGCGCGACGTGGGTGATGAAGAGCGCCACCGCGACCGCGAGCGGGACCGCGATCAGCGCCCCGAGGCCGGCGGCCAGGACCGTGCCGAAGGCGAGCGGGGCGACGTAGTCGACGAAGGTCTTGCCTTCGGGCAGTTCGGAGGCGCTGGCGGTGAGGGCGGGTAAGCCCTCGGAGAGGAGGAAGATCGCGACCCCCGCCAGCAGGGCGAGGATCGTTACCGCGGCGACGACGGCGGTGCGAGAGAAGACGCGGTCGCCGAGGCGGCGGCGCCCTCCGGACGCCGCCGCCAGCAACTGGCCCGCGTTGGTCGTGGTGTCGAGCGAGGCCTCTACCTACCTAGCCGGCTTCGATCGATTCCACAGCCGGGGTCACTTTCTTCGTCAGCGTCGCGGAGAGCGGAGCCGAGCCGGCCTGTTCGGCCGCCAGTTCCTGCCCTTCGGAGCTGACCACGTATTCGGCGTAGGCCTTGACGGCTTCCGCTTCGGAGGCGGACCCGTATTTGGTGCACGCGATCAGGTAGGAGACGAGGACGATCGGATACGTGCCCTGCGATTCCGTCTTGCGGTCCAGTTCGAACGCGATCGTGTGCCTGCCAGGGCTGAGTTCCTTGCTGAGCGGCGACTCCTCGACGATTTTCGCCGCGGCTTCGGCCGTCGGTTCGGCCCATTCCTTGCCGACTTTGATCTTGGCGATGCTGAGTTCGCCGGCCTGGCTGGCGTCGGCGTAACCGATCGTGCCTTCGCCGGTGCTGACCGCTTCGACCACGCCGGAGGTGCCGGAGGCCGCTTCGCCGCCCTTCACCGGCCAGTCGCCGCTGACTTCGAACTTCCAGACGCTGGGGACGACCTCAGAGAGGTATTCGGTGAAGTTCTGGGTCGTGCCCGACTCGTCGGAGCGGTTGACCGGGGTGATCCGGGTGCTCGGCAGTTCGACGCCAGGGTTGTCTTTGGCGATCGCCGGGTCGTTCCAGCTCGTGATTTCCTGGGCGAAGATCTTCGCCAGGGTTTCCGGGTCGAGCTGCAGTTCTTCGACTCCCGGCAGGTTGTAGATGATCGCGATCGGCGAAATGTAATCCGGGACCTCGATCAGTTCGCCGGGCGAACACCGTTTTTCGGCCTTTTCGAGTTCGCCTTCTTCGGTCGAGAGCGCCGCGTCGCTACCCGCGTAGGCAACGCCACCGGCGATGAACTGTTCGCGACCGCCGCCGGACCCGACCGGGTCGTAGGAGATCGTCGCACCGCTGTTCGCGTTCTCGAATTCGGCGATCCAGGCTTCCTGCGCCGCCTGCTGGGCGGTCGAGCCAGCGCCGGCGATTTCACCGGAGACTTCGCCGCCGCCGGACGCAGAACCGCCGCCGGTTTCGTTGTTGCTGCTGGAACCGCAGGCGGCAACGCCGAGGGCGAGGGTCACGGCGAAAGCAATCACCACAAGCCATCTAGAGGTGGACATCAGACTCCTTTGGGGTGGTTTTAGACACGCTGGCGCTGAGGCTCCCAGCGGCCGTCCCCCAGCTTGTTACTCCGGTGTGGCGAGGATGTAAAAAAGATGTAAAAGCACCCAGGGAGCGCGGAAAGGGGGCTTATCCGTCGGGCGCGAAGCGGTAGCCGATGCCGTTGTGGGTGTGGATCAGGCTCCTTCCCGGCAGCGCCTTCCCCAGCTTCGCGCGCAGGCGGCTGACGTAGACGTCGACCGAGCGGTCGTCGTCGCGCGGCTGCCCCCCCCAGACCTCGGCGAAGAGCTCCTCGCGGGTCATGATCCGCTGCGGGTGCTGCGAGAGGCTGACCAGAAGCTGCAGCTCGCGGACGGTCAGGCTCAGCGGTCGCCCGTCGACAAGCGCGGCGTGCTCCTCTGGCCTGATCTCCAGCCGTCCCATGCCCGCCGAGCATGTCCGGCCGAACAGGAGGGGCGGTTATCCCGCGGTGAAGCTCTTGTGAACGATCTGTGAAGATGAACCCGGCTGGAGCCCGGGCTCGGTGGCTGCGGGCTCGGGCGCGGCCGGGCGCAGCTCCTCTTTGACGATCCCGGCCGGTTCGGGCTCGAAGCGGTAGCCGATGCCGAAATGGGTGTGGATGTAGGACCAGCTCGACGAGTGCTTCTCGAGCTTCTGGCGCAGCTTGCGGACGAAGACGTCGACCGAGCGGTCGCCGTGGGCCATCGCATAGCCCCAGACCCGCTGGTAGATCTTCTCCCGCTCCAGCACCTGGCCCCGTTCCTCGGCCAGTAGGTAGAGCAGCTCGAACTCACGGCGGGTGAGGTCGAGTGGTTCCTGGCCGACGAAGGCCTGGAAGCGATCGGGCCGGATCTCCAGCTCACCAGCGGTGAGCGGCGCGCTTTCGACCTCGCGACGGCCGCGGGTGTGGCGGCGGGAGACCGCTTCGATCCGCGCCAGCGTCTCCTCTGGATGGCAGGGCTTGCTCATCCAGTCGTCGACACCGAGCCGCAGGCCGCGGACCCGCTGGGCGACGGTGGAACGGCCGGTGCAGACGACAAGGCCGAGCTCGGGCAGCATCGAGGCGATGCGCTCGAGGTAGGGCCAAGCTTCATCCCCCAGGAGGACCGGGTCGATCAGAAGCGCGTTCAGCTTCATCGCCACGAGATCTCGCGACGGTACCGGCCCAGCGCTCTGGCTGAGGTGCCAGCCCGCGACTTCGGCACGTTTGGCAAGGACCGTGACGAAGCCGCTGTCGGTGTCTATCACTGCGATGCGGATAGCGGGATTGTATGCATAGCGGAACCGGTCAAAGTCCCTGGTTTCACAGGATTTTCACAGCTACAGAGGGGGTCACCCCGAAATTGCGGCAAAGCCGCCGCCAAACGGCAACAGCTCAAAATTTGTTGACTTTAGAAAGTGGCGGGGCGCAATCCGGTGGCGATGATCATCAGAACCGCGACCCCCGCCGCGTAGCGGTAGAGGACGAAGGGGCGGTAACTGGTCGTCCGCACCAGGCGCAGCAGGAAGGAGATCGCCAGGTAGCCGGAGACCGCGGCGGCGATCGTCCCCACCGCCATCGGCCCGGCAACGCCGTCCGGCAGACCTTCGTGCGCGGCGCTTGCCGCCTTGTAAAGAGTGGCCCCGGCGACCGCCGGGATTAGCAGCAGGAAGGAGAAGCGGGCGGCCGCGTCGCGGTCGAGGCCAAGCCAGCGGCCCGCGGTGATGGTGATGCCCGAGCGTGAGGTCCCCGGCGCCAGCGCCAGCACCTGGGCGAGGCCGACGTACCAGCCGTCGCGCAAGCCGGCGTCGCCGAGACGGCGGCGCTGTGGCATCCGGTCTGCGTAGCCGAGCAGGGCGCCGAAGAAGATCAGCTGGATCGCGATCATCCACGGCTCGCCGAGGTGTTCGTCGATGAAGCTGGAGCCGAGGCCGCCGGCGATCACCGCCGGCACCGTGCCGATTGCAATTGCAACCGAGAGACGTTGCTCGGCGGTACAGATCGCCCGCTGCCGCACCGCTGCGAAGAAACCGCGCAGGAGCGTTACCACCTCGGTCCAGAAGTAGGCGATGGCGGCGATCAGCGTGCCGGCATGGAGGGCGACGTCGAAGGTCTTGTTGAAGGCCTCGTTGTCCTGCAGGAACGTGTAGTCCTGCAGCCAGGGGACCAGGATCAGGTGGCCGGAGGACGAGATCGGCAGGAACTCCGTCAAGCCTTGGACCACTCCCAGCAGGAGCGCCTCGAGGGTCGACATCGGCGCGCATCCTATGCGGGAACGCCACCGCCCCCCGGTGCGCTAGATTTTCGCCCGTGAAGCGCACCGTCGCAGCCCTGCTCTCGATCTGGGCCCTGATGCTCGTCGCCGCCCCCGCCGCCTTCGCCGAGGAGGGCGTCGGCCTCGCCGGCCCGACCACTGACAAGACGGTGACCTTCTTCTGCTTCGGTGTAATCGCCTTCTTCGCCGCCCTGGTGATCGTCCTCTCGCTGATCCAAGGCCGCCTGGAGAAGCGCAAGGAACAGCGCCGCGCGGATTTGGCGCGGTTTAACTAGCCAGCGCCTGCTCAGCTTCTTCAGGCTGCCCTTCGAAGCCGATCACGTCGATCGATTTCAACCCTGAAGCGTCAGCGACCTCCCGGAGCATCTGACGACCCCGCTCGGCCGCTTCCTCGAGCGTTGTGCCAGTGGCGCTGAAGCCGACTTCCAGCACCTTTGCCCTGACATCTATCCCGATCGAGGGGCCGGTCTCCGAGTAGAGGTCCTCAAAAGCTTCGAGCAGCCTCATCGCGTTCATATCCACGGCATCGGGCACGCCGTACTCCTGAATCAAAGCCTCGAATCGGAAGTCCATCATCTGCCTCTCCACTTGAAGCCAAATCGTCTCATACGTGACAGAGAGTCACGTAGCCCTCTCGGATCGCTCGGGGTCTGGTGCACCAACTCCTTGTGCCGACCGCTTGGGTCATAGAGGAGATAGCCCTTCTTCGTCTCCTTGACGCGCCATCCCTGCTTCTTGGCAGCCTTCACCAGCTCCCGAACTTCCTTTTGCGGGTTCGCCATGCACGGCTAAGTCCTCGGGAGGAGACTTCTCTCCCCCTTGCCCTTGAAATCACGACAGACGGAAGCCGCTAAGTAGGCGTTTCTCGGCTTCGCCTTCTACTTTGGCGACGACTTCGACCTTTCCCTCTAAGGGAGTGTCGCGGATCTTGGTGGCTAGGAGGTCGTCTACCTGGAAGATGCCGGCGGAGTTGTTGAGCTGGATCTCGATCCGGATGGGGCGCTCCTCGCCGCGCTCGATGCGGACCTCGTCGATGGCGGCGGCGGATATGGAATGGATGCCCTCGTGGCCTTTCTCGAGGGGGATGCGGGTGCGGCCCTGGGCCATGTCGAGGGCGTCGGCGACGCGGACGACGCCGGCCTCGAGCGTGTAGGGCTCGCCGCGGCGGCGGTGGCCGATGATCGCGTGGAGGATCTCGGAGGCGACGACGGTGCGCTCGGGCTGGCGGTAGGCGTCGGCGAGGAGACGTTCGAGGGCGCCGTTGGCGAGGAAGAGCGAGTAGGCCTCGTGGTCGGAGCGGTGGATCGACATGCCGACGTCGTGGAGGAGGGCGCCGCCGGCGACGACCACTTCGGCGTCGCGGTCGCGCATCCCGTGGTCGCTGACCATCGCCGGCTCCACCCCGGCTTTGACCAGCAGCCGCAGCAGCCGCAGGGCGATGTTGAGGACGATCTGCATGTGGACCCAAGAGTGGTCCGACATCCCCAGTCGCTCGGCGTGGACCTGGTCCATGTACCACCAAGCCCGCACCTGCTCGTCGCGGTTGACCGCCTCCAGGAAGCTCTCCAGCTTGCGGTTGCCGCGAGTCGGCGCCCGCACCTTCACCTCCGCGATCGCCTCTTTCGGCGGTTTGCGCTTGGGCCCGCCAGGGTCAGGCGCGGGAACCTGCTCCTCGCTCACACCGCGGATCGTAGATGCGCGCTCGGCGTTCGTCCTTTATCGGGACATAG
>JBQCEW010000338.1:0-3645 GCA_051959815.1 Solirubrobacterales bacterium | reverse complement strand
CGTCCCGCGAGGAGCCCGCCTCCCACGAAGCGATGGAGCTCAACTTCCTGCTCCTCGAGCAGCGCCGCCTCGAGGGTGAGATCGCCGCCGCCGGCGAACGCGGCGACTACGAGCGCCGCGCCGCCCTCAGTCGCGAACGTGCGGCCCTGGTCGAACGCATCGCCCACGCGGAGCGGCCGGCGAGCAGTATCTGAGACAAGAAATTCCGTATTTTTCTGTCTGCGTCATCTGAGAAGATGCTGCTCGTGGAGAAGGAGCTCTTAGAAGAGTGCCTGGCCGAGGGAATGTCCCTCGAAGCGATCGGCAAGCAAGTCGGCAAGCACGAATCGACGGTCAGCTACTGGCTGAAGAAGCATGGGTTGGCGGCTGCGCGGGCGGAGAAACACGCGTCGAAGGATGGAACGGCTTCTTGCCGTTGGTCTATCGCTGCGGGAAATTGCTCACCGGCTGGATCGGAGCTTGGCGACGATCCGACACTGGATGGGCAAGTACGAATTGAAACCGTCACCGCGCCGTAAGCGTGGAAGTGAGGAGGGGTCGCGGGAGATGGTTTCTCGATGCCACCACCACGGGGAGACGGCATTCGTCCGTGAGGGACGTGGCTACTACCGCTGCAAGCGGTGTCGAGTTGAGGCGACGGGTCGCCGGCGGCAGGCCCCCCTGAAGAGGATCTTGGTCGAGGAGGCTGGCGGAAAGTGCGTGCTTCTCTGCTCCAACTGCCATGCTGAGGTGGAGGCAGGAATTACCGCGGTGCCGCTAAATTCTGTCCCTGAGGCTGTTCCGGGGTAGTTCACACCGGCATAGCACGATCCGGGGTAGCTCAATGGAAGAGCGAACGGCTGTTAACCGTTAGGTTGCGGGTTCGAGTCCCGCCCCCGGAGCTTTCTAGGCGGCGGTGAGCTTCTTCAGCGCCAAGCGCTCGACCAGCTCCGCTCCTCTCGCGGCGCCGTCGTTTTCGCGTCCCCAGGCGGCGATCTCTTGGGCTTTGGCGGTGAGCTTGGGCTCGTTCAGCAGCTGCTGAACGGACCAGCGCAGGGGCGCCGGCCGACACAGGCGCCACGGCAGCGAGAGGCCGGCGCCGGCCCAGGCGACGCGCATCGCGGTCTCGCTCATGTCGCCGATGATCGGGCAGATGAGGACCGGGGCGCCGGTGCCGAGGGCGCGGGCGACGGTGCCGTGGCCGCCGTGGGAGATGACGAGGGAGGCGGCGGGCATCAGTTGGCTGTAGCTGAGCCATTCGACCAGGACCGCGTTTGACGGGACCTCGATCGGGCGCTGCGGGGCGACTCGGTTGGTCGTTGCCACCACGCGCACTGGCTCGTCCGCCAGTGCTGCCAGGGCGGTGCGCACGAGGTGGTTTTCGGAGTCGTGGGCGGTGCTGGGGGCGACGAGAACGAGCGGATCGTTCCCGGGCGGCAGCTCGATTTCGGGATAGGGGAGCTCGAAGGTCATCGGGCCGGTAATCTCGACGCCCGGCGGCCATTGCCGCGGGTACTCGAGCTGCGGGTAGGTCGCCACCAGCGCCAGGTCGGGGCTGATGCCGCCGTGGAAGCGGTCGATCGGCGCCAGCCCGAGGCGCTCGCGTTGGATGTTGAGGTCGCGGCGGCCTTGTTCGAGGCCGACTTTCAGGGCGCGGTCGTGCCCGTAGTGCCAGACCTTCCGTCCCAGTTGCGTCCGCGGCGGCCAGAGCCCGATCGCGAAGAAGGGGTAGCCGGGCTCGACTACGGGATAGATATGCGGGATCAGCGTCGCCAGTGGGATCCCGGCCCGCTCGGCGGCCAGGGTGGGGGCGAGGGTGAGGATGTCGCTGACGACGACGTGCGGGCGGAAGTCCTCCAGCAAGGGCAGCAGCGCCAGGGCCGCCTCGGCCGCGTGCTGCCCCTCCTCCGAATCAGGGTCCGGCGGCGGGAACATCCGGTATTCCTCGGCCGCCGCAAAGCCCAATCCCTCGCCCTCGACCGCCTCTCGCCGCTCCTCCCAAGTCTCGATCACGACCTCGTGGCCGCGGGCTGCCAGTGCCTTGCCCAGCGCTATCGCCGGGAAGACGTGCCCCGCGTCGCCGAAGGCAGCGACGAGTATGCGCAGGCGCTCGCTGGCGCCCGAACCGCCGTCAGGGAGTATCAAGCCCCTCACCGGGGCGCGTGAACACGATCTCGGGGATATGGCAGTTTGGTGAAGTCCGCAACAGGAAACGCACCGCCTCGCCGAGATCCCCCGGCCGGATCATCTCCTCGGGCGGGATCTGGCCCTGGACAAACTCGGTCATCGGCGTCTCGACGAAGCCCGGCGCCAGCGCCGTGCACTGGATCCCGATGTTGCCCGCCTCGCGGTGGGTCGACTGGGTGAAGTTGATCACCGCGGCCTTGGTCGCGGCGTAGATCGAGAGCCAGGCCTGGCCGCCCTTGCCGGCGATCGAGGCGGTGTTGACGATCAGCGCCTTGCCGTGCTCGGCGCCCGCCTCCCGCAGCATCGGCAGGCCCTCGCGCGTGCCCAGGATCAGCGCCCGCAGGTTGACGGCGAGTTGCATGTCGAGGTGCTTAGTCTGAATCTGCTCCATCGGCGCCCCGATCCCGACGCCGGCGTTGTTGACGAGCACGTCGAGCCGGCCGAACTTCTGCCGGTGGGCGGCGAAGATCGCGACGACGTGATCCTCCTCGGCCATGTTGGCCGGGATCGGCTCGACCTCGAAGCCTTCGCCGCGCAGCTCTTCGGCGGCTTTCTCGAGCTTCTCCGGACGGCGGGCAGCGACAGTCAGCCCATAGCCTTCTTCGCCGAGCACCTTCGCGATCGCGAGCCCGATTCCGCTCGACGCCCCGGTAACCAGTGCCGCTCGATCTGCCATCTCCGTCTCCTTCTCGTCGCGAACCCAGGGGACCCTATCTCGCCATAACATGCCGCCGATGCGCGCCCCCCGCTTCGCCCCAGCGGTCCTCTGCCTGCTCGCGGCCGGGATGCTCCTCTCCAGTTGCGGCGGCAGCTCCGCGGATGGGACGGGGGGTAGTCCGGAAAATGCCGAAAGCCGCCCGGCGCCGCCGAAGTCGGAGTTCCCCAGCCCTGAAGGCCGGACCCTGCGGGAAGTGCTGAATGCCGCCAACGGCCCTGCCGAATCGACGGTTTCACCGGAAGCGATGGTCTTCTACCCCGGTCAGAATCGCTACCCCTTCCAGGTCTCCGAACGGGACCACACGCCGATCTCAGACGCCGAAGTCGCTCTTTACTACGCCAAGGTGCCCCAGCCGAAGCCCGGCGCCAAATCGAAATCCGGTGTTCGCGGCCAGGGGGCGAAGGCCGAAGATCAAGCACTCGACCAGCCTGCCGTCGGCCCTTTCCCGGCCTCGATCGAAAGCCTCGCCACCAAGCCCGCCTTCCGCGCGAAGACGACGAGCGAGGACCCGGATGCGGCCAAGGTCGTCTACTCGACCCAGCTCGACTTCCCCAGCGACGGCGAGTGGCGACTGGCGGCGCTGCTGAAGGAAGACGGGGAACTGAAGGGAACCCTCTTGTCCAGCGCGGTGGTCGGAGAATTCGAAAAAGTCCCGAAACCTGGGCAAAAAGCGCCGGTTATCCATACGCCGACCGCGCAGGACGTGGGCGGGGACCTGTCGAAGATCACGACTCTCATACCCCCGGACAGCCAGAACACGG
>JBQCEW010000337.1:0-4441 GCA_051959815.1 Solirubrobacterales bacterium | reverse complement strand
GCCGACCTCGTCGCCTACGCGGCGGGCGCGGCGCGGGTGCCCCTCTGGCGCTTCGTTTGGACGACTGCCATCGGCTTCCTGCCGATCACCGCGATCGCCGTCTACTTCGGGACCAGGCTCGAGGGCCTGTCGCTGACCGACCCTCTGGTCCTCGGCAGCGCCCTGGCGCTGCTGGCGCTGCTGGGCATCGGGCACCACGTGGCGCGGCGGCAGGGTCGCGCGCCCGCACCGCGGGTCGAAAAGACCGGCAGCGAGGTCGAGACCTAGTCCCGCACGATCCGGAAGCGGAAAACCGCAGGCGTCGGGTCGAGCAAGCCGCTGGTAGCGCTGCGCGCCTTCACCTGCAGCACGTGCTTGCCGGGGGATAGCTTGCGCACGAAATGCGCGCTGCAGGCCTTGAAGGGCTGGCGGTCCAACTTGCAAAGGAAGGTGACCCGGCTCTGGTCGGAGCCGAAGCGGAAGACGACGCGGGCGCGGATTCCCCGGATGCGGACGACCTTTCTCGGGTGCTTGAGGATCTTCGTGTTGGGGAGCTTCGCCTGTGGCGTCGAGGGCGGGGGCGGCGCCAAAGGCGTCGGCGGGGGCGGTTCGTCGATCGGCGAGGAGAACGGCGGCGCGCAGGCGAGCGTGGGTACCGGGCCGGGTCCGGCCAGCAGAGCTTCAACCGCCCCCCGCGTTTCCACTAGGCCGGCCCCGACAGCGCAGGAGTCGAACGCCCCAACCGGCGAGGCCGACTGCAGCAGGGCGGAGCGAATCGGTTCGGGTTCCTCAAGCCCGCCACCCGCAGCTTCCCCGGCCTGCACCAGCAGCGCCGCCGCGCCCGCCGCGTGCGGGGCGGCGGCCGAGGTGCCGCAGAAGCGCCAGGCCCCTTCGGAAAAGAAGGCGAAGAAGGTGGTCGCACCGCAGTCGGTGGCAACGACCTCGGGCTTCGGGATCACCTGCGGCGCGGCGAACGAAGCCGCCGGCCCGGGCCCATTCACCTGCCCGAAGAGGTGCAGGACGGGGCCGCGCGACGAATAACGCTCCGGCTGTGAGGAGTCGTCAAAGGGAACCGCGCCGACAGCGATCGCGCTCGCCGACCCCGCGTGACCGAAGACGCTCGGCCCCACCTCGTCCCCACCGGTCGAAGTGGGGTACTCGGTGGCGCTGACGCCGCCTCCGTTCTGCATCAGGATGAACTTGAGCCGGGGGCTGCCGCCGCCGGAGAAGCGGTTGATGACGAACTGGACCGTTTGGGCGGAGCCGGTTTCGTTCTTCCAGGCGAGAAACTCGGAGGGGCGTTCGGTTTCGGTGGTGTTGTTCACGAAGGCGGCTTCGAGGATCTGAGAACCATCGGCGTTGAGCAGGAAGGCGTCCATATCGGTGCCGACGCCGAACCACGGTTCCGCCCACTGCAGACCTACCCTCAGCGTCGCCCCGGCGTTGACCGTGATCCCGAAGGTGGTGTCGACGCCGGAGCTCGGCGCGAAATCCATGCAGTGGGTGCCGTTGAATCCCGACAGCCCCTGGACGACCGCGGGGCAAGAGCCGGCGTCGCGGAAGCTCGGGGCTTCCCAGGAGGCGATGTCGCGACCGGAGGCGTCGATGAGGTTGTCGTTACCGGCCGCAGAGAGGTAGGTGACGCCTTCGCTGGTCACCTTGTTGACAGCGGCGGCAACGGGACCGTCCTGGAAGAAGGGCTCTTCGGGGTAGGCGATGTCGTCGACGATCACCTTCGCGCCCGCTCCGACCGGAAAGGGCGCAGCAAGTTCTTCGATGCTTTCGGCGAAGGCGGTTTCACCGAGAAAGGCGGTGGCGAAGGCCAGGTTCGCATCGGGGGCGACGTCGTGGACGATCTGCAGCATCGCCCGTCCCTCGTCGGTTGCTTTCAGGCCGGGCGGGGTGGGTTCGAGGTCCTGGCGCACATCCACGGGCGTTTTCTGTTCAGAGCACGGATTCGCAAGTCCAGGGAGATCCGCCGTTTCCACGTCTTCGGGAGCGTGGGTCGCGGTGCCGCTCGCCTTGTCGTAGGAGTCGGAGAGGACGCCGACGGTCACCCCTTCGCCGTCGAGGCCCGGGAACGCTTCGCGCGCCGCTTTCGCATTGATCTGCGCGACGCCCTCGGAGATCACCGAGCCGCCTTCGCATACGTCAGCGAGGATGGGGGCCTGCACTGGAACCACCGCGCCGACTCCCGGGATGGCGGCGATCTCACGCAGCGCGGCCGGCGAGACGGCGGCGGTCACGGTCTTGTACGGGCGGCTAGCGACGACGACCTTTGCTTCCGCTTCGTGCAAGGCGTCGAGCTGGGGCGCCACCCCCCCGTCGAAGTGGACTTCGACGAGGACGCGACGGCCTTCGCGGATCAGGCTTCCCGGCCCTTTCTCCGGCAGCCCGAGCGCCGCCGCCTGCTGCGCCGGGGCCTTGCCGGCAACCGCGGGCTTGGAGAGCTTCTGCAGCGCAGGCGCAAGCGGGCCATGCTGCTTCGGCCCCAGCACCACCGCTCCGGCAGCAGGGGACAGGAGGGAGGCCAGGGCGATCGCGACGATCAGCGACGCCACCAGCGACCCTTTGAACTGAGGGACCTCAGACATCCTCTTCCTCCCTATCGGCTGCCATGTCCATTCTCCCAAGTACCCGGCGGCAGAAGTAACCGCCAACCGCCGGATGATCCTGCTACGGTCCCGTTCGTTGGGTCGGTAAATAAACACCGACGAAAGCTGTGCGTAGCGCTCGCAGTCGTTGCTTTTGCATCCTCCGCGTTCGCAGCACATGAAGTGGAGGCAATGCATGCCCACTGGAACTGTCAAGTGGTTCAGCGATGACAAGGGTTACGGGTTCATCACGCCCGACGACGGCTCGAAGGACGTCTTCGTCCATCACACCGCCATCATGGGCGAGGGTTTCCGCTCTCTGACCGAGGGCGCCAAAGTGTCCTACGAGTCCGAGGACGGCCCCAAAGGCCCGGCCGCTGCGAGCGTTCAGCAGCAGTAGTCTCGCTCAACGCTCTTAGCAGTCCGAAGCCCGCCATATGGCGGGCTTCGTCTTGCTAGGGCCGCCTCTCTACCCTCTCTTTTCGGATGACGACTCAAGACAAACTTCGGAACATCGCGATCATCGCCCACGTCGACCACGGGAAGACGACCCTGGTCGACGCGATGTTGTGGCAGACCGGGACCTTCCGCCAGGGGCAGGAGGTCGCCGAGCGGGTGATGGACTCGATGGACCTCGAGCGGGAGAAGGGGATCACGATCCTCGCTAAGAACACGGCGGTCACCTACGGCGACGTGAAGCTGAACATCGTCGACACGCCGGGCCACGCCGACTTCGGCGGTGAGGTCGAGCGGGCGCTGACGATGGTTGACGGGGCGCTGCTTCTGGTCGACGCCTCCGAGGGCCCGCTGCCGCAGACGCGCTTCGTCCTGCGCAAGGCGCTGGAACGGAAGCTGCCGATCGTCCTCGTTGTCAACAAGGTCGATCGGCCCGACGCGCGGATCAGCGAGGTCATCGACGAGGTCTACGAGCTCTTCATCGACCTCGATGCCGACTCCGAGCAGATCGACTTCCCGATCGTCTACACCAACGCCAAAGCCGGCTGGGCCGCGCTGGAGGAGGGCATCGAGGGGAGCGACCTGAAGCCGCTGCTGAACCTGATGCTGGAGAAGATCCCGGCACCGCAGTATGACCCGGAGGCGCCGCTGCAGGCGCACGTGACCAACCTCGACGCCTCGCCCTACGTGGGGCGGCTGGCGATCTGCCGCGTCCACCAGGGGACGATCCGCTCCGGCCAGCAGCTCGCCTGGTGCCGTGCCGACGGCAGCGTCCAGCGGGCGGCGGTCTCGGAGCTGTACGTCACTCAGGGCCTTGAGCGGGTCGCCGCCGCCGAAGCCGGCCCGGGAGAAATCATCGCCGTCGCCGGGATCGAAGAGGTGACGATCGGCGAGACCCTGGCCGACCCCGAGGATCCGCGGCCGCTGCCGGTGATCACCGTCGACGAGCCCTCGCTCTCGATCGTCATCGGCATCAACACCTCGCCGCTGGCGGGGACCCAGGGCGGCGACAAGCTGACCGCACGCCAGATTCTCTCGCGCCTCGACGCCGAGCTGGTCGGCAACGTCTCGCTGCGCGTCAACGACACCGAGCGGCCGGACGCCTGGGAGGTACAGGGCCGCGGCGAGCTACAGCTCGTCGTGCTGCTGGAGATCATGCGCCGCGAGGGCTACGAGCTGACCGCGGGGCAGCCGCAGGTGGTGACGCGGGAGATCGAAGGGCAGATGCACGAGCCGGTCGAGCGGCTGGCGATCGACGTGCCCGAGGAGCATGTCGGCGACGTCACGCAGATGTTGGCGGCGCGGAAAGGGCGGCTGGAGCAGATGGTCAACCACTCGACCGGCTGGGTGCGGATGGAGTACCTGGTGCCGGCGCGCGGGCTGATCGGCTTCCGCACCGAGTTCCTCACCGT
>JBQCEW010000336.1:0-8214 GCA_051959815.1 Solirubrobacterales bacterium | reverse complement strand
ATCACGAAGCCGGGAGCGATGCGGTGGAAGGTGAGGTCGTCGTAGAAGCCTTCTTCGGCGAGGAAGGCGAAGGAGTTGGCCGTCTTCGGTGCCCGTTTCGTATCGAGGGCGATCTCGAAGGTGCCGCAGCTGGTCTTGACCACGGCGGTCGCCGTTTCACCCGGCTTCAGGACCTGCTTCGGCTGTTTGAAGCTGACGGTCTTCGGCTTCGGCGCTTCGACTTTCTTGCAGCCGTTGGTGCTCGCTTCGGCCGAGGAGGAGCTGGAGCTCGAATTGTCTGAGCCACCGCCGCGCGAGATCAGCACCACCGCCACGATTGCGACGGCGATCGCCGCGAAGACGGCGAGAACGATCCAGCGGCGGTCCGGTTGCTGCTGCTCCTCCATGGTGCGGAACCCTATTGCACGCGCCAGCGGCAGCCGAGTCCTGCGCCTACGATCCGAGAGGTGCCCTCCTCCCCCCTGCTGACCCCGCTCGCCGCCGGCGTCCTCCACGTCGGCAGCCCGGAGCGGATCCTGCAAGTCGAGTGCGGCGACGGCGACGGCGCACTCTTCCTCGCCCGCGAGTTCCCGAGCGCCCGCGTCCGCGGCGTCGACCGCTCCGCGGAGGCGGTCCACCGCGCCGCTGCCCGGATTGGGCTCGACCCGGAGGGGCGCATCGCCTTCAAGCAGGGCAGCCCCCGCTCCCTTCCCTTCCCCGCCGACCAGTTCGACCTCCTCGCGGTCGTCGACGCCCGCCCAGGGGCGACCGAGGCGACGCGGGTGCTGCGGCCGGGCGGCTTCCTCGTCCTCGCTTCCACTCGCGCCCCAGGGTCGCCACCAGGTCTCCGCGGCAGGCTGCTGCGCCGCCGGCTGGCGCAGCAGGGCTTCGAGCCGATCTGGTCTGAGCAGGCGGGCGACGGCAGCTTCGCTGTCTTCCGGTTGCGAGGCGGGGGCGCCCCTGGCCTCGCCCTCTAGGCTGGGCGCCGAATGGAGATTGCCGGGACGCCCCTGACCCTGCTCGTCAACCCCTCCTCCGCCGGCGGAAAGTCGCTGAAGCTGCTGCCGCGGGTGGAGGCGGCGCTGGACGCCCGCCGGGCCGTCTTCCGGGTCGAGAAGACGCGCAGCCTCGAGCACGGGGCCGAGCTGGCGCTGCGGGCGGCCGAGCTCGGCGAGGTGCCGGTCGTCGTCAGCGGCGACGGGCTGCTCGGCGCGGTCGGCGGGGCGATGGTCGGGACCGGGGCGCCGCTGGGGCTGATCCCGGCCGGCCGCGGCAACGACATGGCGCGGGCGCTCGGCATCCCCACCGACCCCGAGGCCGCGGTCGAGGCGCTGCTCGCCGGCCACAGCCGCACGATCGACGTCGGCGAGGCCAACGGCAAGCGCTTTCTCGGCATCGCCAGCATCGGCTTCGACTCCGAATGCAACCGCCTCGCCAACGAAACCCACTGGCTCCGCGGCAACCTCGTCTACGCCTACTCGATGCCCCGCACCCTGCTCGGCTGGCGCCCGGCCCGGTTCACGCTCGCCGTCGGCGAGGAACGCAAGCGGATCAGCGGTTACTTCGTCGCCGTCGCCAACAACAGCGTCTACGGCGGCGGCATGTACATCGCGCCCGACGCGAAGCTCGACGACGGCGAATTCGACGTCGTCTCGATCGGCGAGGTCGGCAAGCTGCGCTTCCTCCGCGGCCTCGGCGACGTCTTTAAGGGAACCCACGTCGAACGGGACGAGGTCAGCGTCTTCCGGGCGCCGCGCCTCGAGCTCGACGCCAGTCGTCCCTTCCCCGTCTACGCCGACGGCGATCACCTGACCGACCTGCCGGTCTCGCTGCGGGTGCTGCCGCGCTGCCTCTCGATCCTCGTGCCGGAGGCCACGGCCTGATGGCGGGAAACGGTCGCCCCGGCGCCCTCTTCGGCGCCAAGGTGGCGCTCTCGCGGGCGATCGGCGCCGCCAGTCGGGCCAGCGGCCGCGGCGGCGGCACCACCCTGCCCGGGCGGGTGCTGCTGCGGCTGGAGCCGGAGGCGATCGCCGCGCTCGGCAGCGGCCTCGACCGCGGCACGACGATCGTCAGCGCCACCAACGGCAAGACGACGACCGCGGGGATGATCGCCGCGATCCTCGCCGCCGACGGCCGCCAGCCCGTCCATAACCGCGCCGGCTCCAACATGACCTGGGGCGTGGCGACGGCGCTCTTGGAGCAGCACGGGCACGAGGGACTTTTCGAGGTCGACGAGGCCTGGCTGCCGCGCGTCACCGAGCAGCTCGGCCCCTCGCTGATCGTCCTCGGCAACCTCTTCCGCGACCAGCTCGACCGCTACGGCGAGATGGAGGCGCTGGCCGACGAGTGGGCGAAGACGATCACCGCGCTGGCCGGCCGCACCGGCTTCGTCCTCAACGCCGACTACCCGCTGATCGCCGACCTCGGCCGCGATCCCGCCGGCGAGCGCCGCGAGGGCGTCCTCTACTTCGGGATCGAGGACGACTCGCAGGCCCTGCCGGAGCTGCAGCACGCCTTCGACGCCAAGCACTGCCGCCGCTGCGGGCACCCCTACGCCTACGCGCGCGCCTTCGTCGGTCACCTCGGCCACTACTCCTGCCCCAATTGCGGTGCCGAGCGGCCGCGGCCGGAGGTGGCGGCGACGGAGATAGAGCTGCGCGGCATGGACGGCTCACGAACCCGGGTTCGAATCCCGTCGGGCGAGATCGAGCTGAAGCTGCCGCTCCCCGGTCTCTACAACGTCTACAACGCCCTCGCTGCAGTGGCGGCCGGCCTGCGGCTGGGCGTGGCGCCGAAGCGGATCGCCGCCGCGCTCGGCGAGATGCGCGCCGCCTTCGGCCGAGTGGAGACGATCGAGGTCGGTGACGTCCCGGTCTCGATCCTGCTGATCAAGAACCCGGCGGGCGCGAATGAGGTTCTGCGGACGCTGATACTGGAGAGCCGCCGGGGCAACGAGGGCATCGATCTCTGGATCGCTCTCAACGACCGCATCGCCGATGGCCGCGACGTCTCCTGGGTCTGGGACGCCGACTTCGAGCTGCTGGCCGGCGGCGTCCGGCGCGTCGTCTGCAGCGGCACGCGGGCCCCGGAGATGGCGCTGCGGTTGAAGTACGCCGGCTGGCCGGAGGAGGCGATCGAAGTCGTGCCGGGGATCGAGACCTCCCTCGACGCTGCCGTGGCAAGCGCCCAGGGCCGCCTTTTCGCCCTCCCCACCTACACCGCCCTGCTCGAACTGCGCAAGCTGCTTGCCGATCGCGGCCTGGCGAAGGAGTTCTGGCGATGAGCGCAACGACGGCGGCCACTTGGCACGACGTCGAGTGCGGCGGCTACGACGCCGACCTGCCGCTCTGGGAGGAGCTGGCCGAGCGCCAGGGCGCCCCGGTTCTCGAGCTCGGCTGCGGGACCGGTCGCGTCGCCCTGCACCTCGCCCGGCGCGGTCACACGGTCTATGCGCTCGACAAGGAGCCGGAACTGCTCAGGGCGCTGATAGAGCGCTCCGAGGGGCTGAAAGTGGAACCGATGGTCGTTGACGGGCGCGAATACCAGCTTCCGGAGCCGGTGTGTCTGGCGTTGGCGCCGATGCAGTTCCTGCAGCTACTGCCCGGCCGCGACGACCGCCTCGCCTGCCTCAAACGCCTCTCCGTCGCACTGCGCCCCGGCGGGCTGCTGGCGGCGGCGATCGTCGAGTCCCTCCCCCGCTCCGACGGCGCCTTGCCTCCCCTGCCCGACGTGCGCGAGGTCGACGGCTGGGTCTACTCGAGCCTGCCGGTCGCAGCCGCGACAGCAGAGGGACGGATCGTCCTGCGACGGCTGCGTCAGACGGTCTCCCCCGAGGGGGAGTTGCGCGAGGAGGAGGACAAGGTCGAGTTGCAGACGTTCTCGGCCGAGGAGCTCGAGGCGGAGGCCGCAAGCGTCGGCTTCCTCCCTGCCGGCCGCCGCGTCATTCCCGCCACCGACGCCCACGTCGGCTCCACCGTCCTCATCCTGGAGAGGAGCATCTGATGGAGCTGCGCGTCCTCAGCCTCTATCCCGACCAGATGAACATCTACGCCGACCGCGGCAACATCCTCTTCCTGCAGCGGCGCTGCGAGTGGCGCGGAATCGGCTTCACCCACAGCGGCGCCGGTCCGGGTGAGGCCGTCGACCCCACCGCCCACGACCTCTTCTACATCGGCGGCGGTCAGGACCGCGACCAGAAGGCGGTCGCCGCCGACATGGTCGCCACTAAGCAGGAGGCGCTCGCCGCCGCAGCCGGCGACGGCGCCGTGCTGCTGGCGGTCTGCGGCGGCTACCAGCTTCTCGGCCACAGCTACCAGATGGGTGACGAGAAGCTGCCGGGTCTCGGCCTCTGCGACCTCGAGACCGTGCGCGAGGAGGGCCCGCGCCTGATCGGCAACGTCGCGATCGAGGCCGACTTAGGAACCGGGCCGCGCCTGATCGCCGGCTTCGAGAACCACGGCGGCCGCACCTACCTCGGCGCCGGCGCCACCCCCCTCGGCCGCGTCGCCTCCGGCTTCGGCAACAACGGCCGCGACGGCTTCGAGGGAGTGAAACGCGACAACGTGATCGGCACCTACCTCCACGGCCCCCTGCTCCCCAAGAACGCCTGGCTCGCCGACCACCTGATCGCCCTCGCCCTGGAGCGCCGCTACGGCACCCGCCCCGAGCTGGAGCCGCTCTCGGACGAGCTCGAGGTCGCCGCTCACGAGTCGGCGCGAAAAGCGGCCGTCGATTCCTAATCGGTGTGACTTTTCCCCGCTATAGGGGGGATAAGTCACACCGCTATGGCGCCGCAGGAACGACGGCGACTGAGCTTCCCTCCTGCGGTAGCTCGCCGGTCTCGAAGAAGGTGTCCGACGAACGTAAAGGCTCTCCCAGCGCCGCCAGGAACTCGTCGGCGGGTTCGAGGAAGCCGATGCGCTCGGTCCGGTAGTGCATCGGCACGACCCAGCCCGGCGCCAGTTCGCGGGTAATCGCAGCCGCCACCTCGGCGCCGATCGTTGGGCCGCCGCCGACGGGAATGAAGAGCAGGTCGACCTCGCCGATCGCCTCGCGTTGCTCCGACCGCAGCCGCGCCTGGCCGAAGTCGCCGAAGTGGGCCACACGCAGCCCGTCGAGGGTGAAGGCAAAGATCGTGTTGGGACCGCGTTCGGTGCCGGCGGCTTCGTCGTGCTCGCTAGCGACGCCGACCACCTCCCCGAGCGGCGAGGAATGTCGGCCAGCCGTGGCCCGCAGGACCACCGGGTCCCCGCCCACGACCTCGACCGCGTTGTGATCGAGGTGCTCGTGGGTGACGAGCACGAGGTCCGCGCTGCGCCGCTCGATCGGCGGGTAGTCCCATTTGATTCCTCGCTGTCGCAGCTTGTCGACGTCGCCGAAGGGGTCGATCACGACCGTCCCCTCCTCCCCGCTCAAGGTGAAGGCCGACTGCCCGTGCCACTCAACGCGCATGCTGTCCCTCCAGTTGCGCCACCTGCGGTGGCGCGCTCGCGGGCTGCGGATGGGCGTCCTCGGCGTGGTAGCGACCGCCGCGCAGGGCCGAGGCCGCGGCGGCCACCAGGCAGGCGACGATCGCGAAGGCCAGGGCGATGTCGAGCCCATCGCTGAACGGCTGCGAGATCAACTGCGGGAAGAAGGCGTGGCCGGTGAGGACTGCCTGCGAGTGCACCGGCAGGGAGTGCAGCACTTCGGCCCCGACCAGGTGCTGGACCGGGTTGTAGCCGAGGAAGGCGGCAAAGAGGACCGAGATCGGCGGCGTCTGGGCGGCATGGTGTGCGACCGCCGGGCCGACGCCGTTGACTTCGAGGCCGTAAGCGAGGGTGCTGGGGAGCGTCGAGGAGAGCCCGATGACCAGGAGCGTGAAGAAGATCCCGATCGAGAGCACCTGGGCCGAGTTCTGGAAGGTCTGGTTCATGCCGCCGCCGGCGCCGCGATCGCCGCGCGGGAGGCTGTTCATCACCGCCGCCCGGTTCGGCGAGGCGAACATCCCCATCGAGATCCCGTTGAAGAGCAGGATCGCGGCGAAGACCGGATAGCTGAAGTCGATCGGCAGCAGCGTCAGGCAGACGAAGCTGACCGCGGCGGCGATCATGCCCCCGGTGGCGAAGGGTCGCGCCCCGTAGCGGTCGGAGAGGTAGCCGGAGAGCGGCCCGGCGAAGAGCAGCCCCACGGTCAGCGGCAGCATGTAGATGCCCGCCCACAGCGGCGCTTCGGTGTAGTCGTAGCCGTGCAGGGGCAACCAGATCCCCTGCAGCCAGATGATCAGCATGAACATCAGCCCGCCGCGGGCGATGGCGGCGAGGAAGGTCGAGAAGGTGCCGAAGGTGAAGGCCCTGATCCGGAACAGCGGCAGGCGGAACATCGGGTCGGTGACCCGGCGCTCGATCAGCGCGAAGGCGACCAGCGAGAGAATTGCGCCGCCGAGCAGGACCAGCACCCGCGGGCTCCCCCACCCGGTCGGCGAGCCGCCGTAGGGCCGGATCCCGTAGGTGACCGAGACCATCGCCAGGACGAGGCCGAGGGCGAAGGTCGCGTTGCCCCACCAGTCGATCCGGGCCGCCTTCGGTTCGCTGCGCTCCTCCAGCTTCAGGTAGGCCCAGACGGTGCCGAAGAGGCCGACCGGGACCGAGATCAGGAAGACGAGCCGCCAGTCGATAGGCGCCACCAGGCCGCCGAGGACGAGGCCGACGAACATGCCGCTGACCCCGACGATGTAGTTGATCCCGAGCGCCATCCCGCGCTGGTCTGGTGGAAAGGCGTCGGTGATGATCGCCGCCGCGTTGGCGAGCAGGCAGGCGCCGCCGACCCCTTGCACGATGCGGAAGACGACGAGGTAGAGGGCACCGTCCTGCCCCGTCATCCAGTCGACGGCGAGCAGCAGCGAGGCGACGGTGTAGATGACGAAGCCGAGGTTGTAGATCCGCACCCGGCCGAAGATGTCGCCGAGGCGGCCGAGGCTGACGATGAGGACGCTGGAGACGACGAGGTAGCCGAGGATCATCCACAGCAGATAGAAGCTGTTTCCGGGTACAAGGGGGTCGAGGTGGATGCCGCGGAAGATGTCCGGCATCGCGATCAGCGTGATCGAGGCGTCGAGCGTCGCCAGCAGGATCGCCAGCGTCGTATTCGAGAGCGCGATCCACTTATAGCGGTCTTCCATCCCGGCCGATATTACACAGGCAACCTGTTCAGTTTGCCTGGCTATTTCCGCTATAGTCGGGACGTGCAGACGACCAGGGCCGACGCCGCACCGCTGGCCGGAGATCTTCGCGTGGTACTCGGGCGCCTGATGCGCCGCCTGCGGGCTGAGCACGGGTTCTCTCTGGCTCAGGGTGCGGTGCTCGGTCGGCTCGACCGCGAAGGGCCACAGAGCGTCAGCGACCTCGCCGGCAAGGAACGGATGCGGCCGCAGTCGATGGCGCAGACCGTCTCAGATCTCGAGGCCGAGGGGCTGATCGAGCGAAATCCGGACCCGAACGACCGCCGGCGGACCCTCCTCTCCCTCACCGAGAGCGGTCGTACGCGAATCCTCGACTCACGACGCCGGCGCGAGGGTTGGCTGGTGCGGGCGATCGAAGATTTTCCGGAGGAGGATCAGGCGACGGTCGAGCGAGCGGTCGTCCTCCTCTCCCACCTCGCCGACGCCGAAATCTGACGCCAGGAGGCGCTCAGCGTCCGCTGGAGCCGAAGCCGCCCTCACCGCGCAGCGACTCGCTTAGCGCCGGCGCCTCGACCGGCTTGGCAGTGGCGATCGGCGTCAGTAAGAGCTGGGCGATGCGATCTCCGGGTTCGACCCGGAAGGTCTCAGCCGGATCGGTATTGAGCAGCAGCACCCGCAGTTCGCCGCGGTAGCCGGAGTCGATCAGGCCCGGGGCGTTGACCAGCGCGATCCCGTGGTCCCGCGCCAGCCCCGAGCGCGGCAGCACCAACCCCGCATGCCCCTCCGGGATCTCCACCCCCACCCCGGTCCCGACACTCCACCGCTCCCCCGGCCCGATATGCGCCGCCTCACAGGCATAAAGATCGAGGCCCGCGTCGCCCTCGTGAGCGCGGGACGGCAGGATCGCCTCATCTTTCAGCTTGAGGATCGGTAGCTGCACGGCGCCGCAGCCTACCGGGGACAACCAGAGCCTGCCAGGGTCCAGGGGGAGGGGTGGCCGGGCCCGCCCCCCCGGTGGGCCCCCCACCCCCCCCCCCGCCCCCCCCACCCCCCCGCCACCCCCCAAAAACGCTAGC
>JBQCEW010000335.1:0-4119 GCA_051959815.1 Solirubrobacterales bacterium | reverse complement strand
TCGCAGTTGTCGGTGCCTTGGGGGTTGTGGTCGTGGTGGTTGGCGCCGGGGCTGGTCCTTAGATATTAGCTCTCGGATAAGTTGTGGTACGGGGCCGTTCGCCACGGCGTGGTCGATCGCGTTGTCTTGGAAGCCGATTTCGCGCATCTGCTGGCGCGAGACCACGCCGCGCTGCGTTGCCGCCAAACGAAGCAGGCGTTGGTTGCGCTCAGCGGTGGGACTTTTCCCTGTCATAACGGGGATAAGTCCCACCGCTGGGAAGATTCGCCCCCCAGCTCTGTAAGGATTCAAGGTATGAGCGGCAACGGGAGTAATGGAGACCTGCAGGTGGGCGCTTACGAGGGACCGCAGCAGCGGCTCTTTGCGGTGCGGGGGGCTGTGCAGGCGGAGACGAACGAGCCGGAGGCAATCCTCAGCGCTACCGAGGACCTGATGCGGGGGCTGATCGAGCGCAACGGGTTGGAGCCGGCGGACATGGTCAGCTGCCTGTTCACGACCACCGAGGACCTCGATGCGGAGTTCCCGGCGGTGGCGGCTCGGGACCTGGGACTGACAATGGTGCCGCTGATGTGCTGTCGCGAGATCCCCGTCCCGGGCTCGATGCCGCGGGTGATCCGGGTGATGCTGCACTTCTATGCGCCTGCTGGTCACGAGCCGGCGCACGTCTACGTCGGCGAGGCGCAGAAGCTGCGGACCGACCTCGAGGCCGCCCAGTAGGGCACTTCGGCAGCCGTCCGTCAAAATCTCTCGCCGATGACGATCACCTTCGCGGAGAAGCTCGCCCGCATGCCGGGCTACCAGGCCGGAGTTCCGACCGGGCAGGCGCCCGAGGCAATAGCCGCGGGCAACATCGCCCAACTCGCCTCCAACGAGTCGCCGTTCCCGCCGCACCCGAAAGTGGTCGAGGCGATCCAGCAGGCCGCGGGCTCGATGAACCGCTACCCCGACCCCGACGCGACGCTGCTGCGCCGCCGCCTCGCCGAGCGCTACGAGACCGAGCCGGGGCGGATCGCCGTCGCCAACGGTTCCTGCGAGATCCTCCTCGCCGCCGCCGAGGCGCTGGCCGAGCCCGGTGCGGAGATCGTCTACGCTTGGCCCTCCTTCTCGATGTACCCGTACCTGCCGGCGTTGACCGGCGCGCGGGAGATTCGCGTGCCGCTGGCCGAGGGCGACGTCCACGACCTCGACGCGATGGCGGTTGAGGTGACCGCGGCGACCCAGTTGCTGATCGTCTGCAACCCGAACAACCCGACCGCGACCCACATTCCCGTGGCGGAGATCGGCGCCTTCTGCGAGCGCGTTCCCGCCCACGTGACGATCGTCCTCGACGAGGCCTACGTCGAGTTCCAGACCCATGACGACCCCGACGCCTCGCTCGACCTGCTGAAGGACTTCCCGAACTTGGTCGTCCTGCGCACCTTCAGCAAGTGCTACGGCCTCGCCGGCCTGCGGGTCGGCTACGCGATCGGCTCCGCCAACTTCCGCGCCGCGGTCGACGCCGTGCGCCAGCCCTTCAGCGTCAACGCCCTCGCTCAGGCGGCCGGGGCAGAGGCGATTTTGCACCAGGACGACGTCCTGCACCGGGTCGAGAGCACGATCGCCGCCCGCCTCACGGTCGAGGAAGGGCTGCGCGAACTCGGGTTGCAGACCACCGACTCCCACGCCAACTTCTCCTGGGTCGACCTCGGCGACGCCGACGAAGCAGCGATCCTCGCCGGCCTCACCGAGCGCGACATCGCCGTGCGCCCCGGCAAGGCCCTCGGCGGGCCTGGTCACATCCGCGTCAGCTACGGCACGCCCACGGAGAACGAGCGCTTCCTGCGCGCCCTGTCGGAATTACTTGACTAAAGCCCCTCCCGTGATACAACCTCTTGCATCGTGAGGAGGCTGGACAAGGGCACATCCCAGAGCGGCACCAGGGCGGTTGGCGCTGCCACCCCACGCACCTCCCTCACCTATTGGCGATTTAGCTAGGCGTTCGGCCCGGCGGCTGCGTGTCGCCCGAAGACCAGGATCTTCCGGCCGGACGCCACTCAAGTTCGTTGGCGCGCTCGCGCTGACCTGACCCGGCGGCGAGCGACCAGAAAGTACGATTTCAGGGGTTTGGAGAAAGGCAAAGGCAAAATGTTCATCGGGATGGAGGGGGCGAAACGAGACGGCGTCCGCGACACGCGGATCGCGAAAATCGTCGAGCTGGCGCCGCCGGAACGGCTGCTGGCGGAGCTGCCGCTCGGGGAGGAGCGGGAGAAGGCGGTCATCCGCGGCCGCGAAGAAGTGCGCGAAGTGATGGCGGGGCGGGACCCGCGGCTGATGGTCGTCGTCGGGCCGTGCAGCGTCCACGATCCGAAGGCCGCGGCGGAGTACGCGGCGAAGCTGAGCGCGCTGTCGCGGGCGCTGCGGGGCGAGCTGCTGGTGGTGATGCGCGTCTACTTCGAGAAGCCGCGGACGACGACCGGCTGGAAGGGGCTGATCAACGATCCGCACTTGGACGAAAGCGGCGACGTCAACGCCGGGCTGCGGATCGCGCGCAAACTGCTGTTGGAGGTGGTGGACACCGGTCTGCCGATCGGCTGCGAGTTCCTCGACCCGATCACGCCGCAGTACATCGCGGACTGCGTCGCCTGGGGGGCGATCGGAGCGCGGACGACGGAGAGCCAGACGCACCGCCAGCTCGCCTCCGGCCTCTCGATGCCGATCGGGTTCAAGAACCGGACCGACGGCAACATCCAGGTCGCCGTCGACGCGGTGCGGGCGGCGCGGGTCTCGCACGCCTTCGCCGGGATCGACGACGCCGGCCAGCCGGCGATCCTGCACACGACCGGCAACCCCGACTGCCACATCATCCTCCGCGGCGGCCACGGGCAGCCGAACTACCATCCGCCCGAGGTCGAGGACGCGCTGGTGACGCTCGGCGTGGCCGGGCTGCCGGAGAAGCTGGTGATCGACGCCTCCCACGACAACAGCGGCAAGGACCCCGAGAAGCAGTTCTTCGCCGCGGGCGACATCGCCGACCAGGTGGCTGACGGCAACAAGTCGATCGCCGGGGTGATGCTGGAGTCCTTCCTGGTCGAGGGGCGGCAGAACCTCGTCCCCGGCGAGGAGCTCGTCTACGGGCAGTCGATCACGGATGCCTGCATCGACTGGGAGGACACGGTCACCGTGCTGGAACGGTTCGCATCCGCAGTGGAGGCGCGACGCGGTTCATGAAGGGGCGCCCGCGCCGATGAAGATCGCCGTTCTCGGGGTGGGCCTGATCGGAGGCTCGATTGGGCTCGCCGCGCGACGGCGGCTGGAGGCCGAGGTGGTCGGCTGCGGGCGCAACCCGGCGCGGCTGCAGCGGGCGGTCGAGCTGGGGGCGATCGACCGCGCTGCCGGCTCGGTGGCCGAGGCCTGCGAGGGCGCCGACCTCGTCTTCTGCGCCGGCCCGGTGGCGGTGCTGCCGGAGCAGGCGCGCGAGGCGCTCGCCGCCGCCGGTCCCGAGACCGTCGTCACCGACGTCGGCTCGACCAAGGGAGAGCTGGTCACGGCCCTGGGCGAGGACGAGCGCTTCATCGGCGGCCACCCGCTGGCGGGGGCGGAGACGGCCGGGGTGGAGAACGCGCGCGAGGATCTCTTCGAGGGCGCGCGCTGGTACCTGACGCCGACAGAGCGCTCCAGTGGCCTTCTTTACGACCGCTTGCAGCGGGCGCTCTCGGCGCTGGGGGCGCGGCCGCAGGCGATCGACCCGCAGAGCCACGACCGCCTGATGGCGACGATCAGCCACCTGCCGCACGTCCTCGCCAACGTCCTTGCCTCCGAGGCGGCCGACTCGCTGACCCAGGACTCCGAACGGCTGCCCGACGTCGGCCCGAGCTTCCGCGACGCCACCCGCGTCGCCGGCTCCAACCCGGCGATCTGGGCCGACATCTTCGCCACTAACCGGGAGGCGGTCGCAGCCTCGGTCGACTCGGTCAGCGAGCGCCTGCGCGAGGCGGCGCGGCTGATCCGCGAGGGCGATCACGAGGCGCTAGCCGGCTGGCATGCCAGCGCCGGCGAGGCGCGCCTGCGCCTGCTCGAAGCCGAGTCGGAGGCGGGCCCCCTGCGTGAGCTGCGGATCGTCGTCGCCAACAAACCCGGCAC
>JBQCEW010000334.1:0-4725 GCA_051959815.1 Solirubrobacterales bacterium | reverse complement strand
CGGCCGCCGCGAGGAGGCCGCGATGATCGCCCGCCTGGCGCTGGGCGGCGGAGCGCCGGCACTGCCGCCGGGACTGCGCTTCGGTGTCTCCGGCGCGCCGAAGTGGCTGGGCCGCCGCTCCCTGCGCGAGCTGCGCCGCTCGGACGACCCCGACGCCTGGAAGCGGCTCGACGGACCGCGCTGGTGGGCGAGCACCGCCTACGGGATCGCCTACGGGATCGAGGCGACCGGCGTCTTCGAGCACCAGCAGCGGCGGGCGGCGATGGCGGGCTTAGAGGCGCGGCACCCGATGCTCGACCTCGATCTCGTCGAGCTTTGCCTGCGGCAGCCGCCGGAGATGACGCTGGACCGGCGCTTCAGCCGCCCGCTGCTGCGGGGTGCGATGAGGGGACTGTTGCCGGACTCGGTTCGCCTGCGCCCGCAGAAGGCCCTTTTCGAGTCGCTGATCGTCTCCTGCCTCACCGGCCCCGATCGGGCGGCGGTGCGGGAGATCCTGCTGGCACCGGGAGCGGAGATCGGCGCCTTCGTCGATCGCGGCAAGATGGCCGAGGCGCTCTTCGCCGACGAGAGAGTCCTGCGCGAAGACCCCTTCCGCTGGATGTGGCAGGTTTGGCGGCTCCTCGGAGCGGAGCTGTGGCTTCGCTCATTGAGCGGAGAAAACGGCTCTGGCAAGCCATTTCCGACGACCTCGGCGACCCGAGTGGAGATCCGCTCCGTTTAGCGCCTCCTACCTTTTTCCGCCTTGAAACACTCCGGCATCTCTTTACTCTTTTGCCAATCCAACAGGCAGCTTTTGCACCTGCAGAGCGCCTGAACCGAACCAGTTGGAAAGCACAAGGAGCGACCCAAATGGATCACAAGACCCAGGGCTATGAGGCGCCTCGGGTCGTCGATTACGGCGATCTGCAGGAGCTGACCGCGGCTTGCCTCGGTGGAAGCGGCGGCGACGCCGGTTACCCGGGCACGGTCGGCGGTTACAGCGTCGGGCCGAGCAACCCGGCTGCCGGGTGCACCTCGAACCCGTAGCCACGCAGTAAGACAACTCGAAAGCTTTCTTCCCCGCCTTCGGGCGGGGATAGGTCGCTTCTAGGCCGGCAGTCTTCGGACTGCTGGCCGTTGTCGTTTTTCCGCATTGTAGAGCGGAAAAACTCTGAAATTTCCTTTTGAGGCGCGCAAGTCGCAGGGCCCCTCCGCCGTTACTGGTGCGTGAGCATTCAGCGGGAGGCCAAGGGTTCGGGAACTGCTTCGAGGGAGGAGGAGATGCCGCGGGTGGCGCTGGTCGCGGGTGGCGCCTCCGAGCGCGTCGCCAGCGTTCTCGAGGAGCGGGGAGCGGAGTTCGAGCTGCTCGGGTCGGTGGCCGAAGTGGGAGCGCGGGAGCGCCATTCGGTGGTGCTCCTCTGCATCGCGGGGACGGTTTCGGCGGCGGTGGCAGAGGAGTTGCCCGCGCTGCGCCGGGCACAGCCCGAGGCGCCCGTCGCCATTGTCTGCGCCGAGGTGCGGCCGGGCGAGCTGCGGGGGGCGCTGGCCGCAGGGGTCAACGGGATCGTCCTCGAGGAGCACCTGGCGGCGACGCTGGAGACCTGCATCGCCGCCGTGCGGGCGGGACAGGTGTGCGTACCGCGTCGGCACGCCCCGCAGGTCGAACCGGCAACCCTCTCGGCCCGCGAGAAACAGATTCTCGGCCTGGTTGTGATGGGCTACATGAACAGCGAGATCGCCGAGCAGCTCTTCGTCGCCGAGAGCACCGTCAAGAGCCACCTCTCCTCGGCCTTCTCGAAACTCGGAGTGCGCTCGCGCAACGAGGCCGTCGACCTGATCGTCGACCCCGAGCGCGGCCTCGGGATGGGGATCCTCGCCCTCGGCGGCGAGCCGATCGAGAGCGGGCGAGGGGCGTGAGCGGCGCGATCGGGACCGAGGCGGAGGTGGCGGCCCCCCGGGTCGCGGCCGAAGAGCGCGCCGACTTCCACGCCGCCGGCAGTCGCATCGACGCCGGCAGCGTCGGCCTGCGCCGCGACCAGCTCTTCCGCCGCTCCCTCCTTGTCGCCGATCTCCTCGCCTTCGTCTTGGCGATCACGGTGCTGGCCGAGGCCTCGCAGCGCTCGCTGCGGGTCACCTGGGTGGGGATCGCCGGCCTGATCGCCGTCTTCGCCGGCGCCAAGGTGATCGGCCTCTACGATCGCGACGAGGCGCTGCTGCACAAGACCACGCTCGACGAGGCGCCGAAACTCTTCCAGGTCGCCACCCTCGGCGCCCTCTGCGCCTGGCTCGCGGGCGGCTTCATCGTCGGCGGCGGCACCCTGGGCCGGCCCGAGGCGCTGCTGCTCTGGGCGCTGTTGTTCGTCTTTCTGATCGTCGCCCGCGCCAGCGCCCGCGCCTATGCCCTCGCGATTGCGCCGACCGAGCGCTGCCTCTTCATCGGCGACCGCGCGGCGGCGGCGACGATCCGCTCGAAGCTCGCCGACAACCACGGCCTCAAGGCCGAGCTGGTCGGGGCGCTCGATCCGGCTGAGGCACCGGCCTGGTCGGCCGACGGCGCTTCCACCGCGCGCCTGCGGGAGATCCGCGAACTGGCCCGCTCGCTCGACGTGCAGCGGGTGGTGGTCGCGCCCGACAGCTTCGAGCCGGAAAAGATGCTCGACCTCGTCTGCACCCTGGGGGCGGTGGGCGTCAAGGTGAGCGTGCTGCCGCGACTGCTCGAGGTGGTCGGCTCCTCGGTCGAGTTCGACGACCTGCACGGGGTGATGGTGATGGGGATCAAGCGCTTCTCGCTGACCCGCTCCACCACCATCGTCAAGCGCGCCTTCGACCTTTTCGGCGCCGCCATCGGCCTGGTCGTGATGGCGCCGGTGATGCTGGCGATCGCGATCGCGATCAGGCTCGACAGCCGCGGCCCGGTCTTCTTCAAGCAGCAGCGCGTCGGCCGCCATGGGCGCCACTTCGGGGTCTACAAGTTCCGCACGATGGTCCCCAACGCCGACGCCCTGAAGGAGTCGCTGCGGGACCGCAACGAAGCCAAGGACGGCCTTTTCAAGATCGCCGAGGACCCGCGCATCACCCGCGTTGGCAAGTTCTTGCGCAAGAGCTCGCTCGACGAGCTGCCGCAGCTGATCAACGTCGTCCGCGGCGAGATGAGCCTGGTCGGCCCGCGGCCGCTGGTCGTCGACGAGGACCAGCACGTGCGTGGTTGGTACCGCCGCCGCCTCGAGCTGATGCCGGGGATCACCGGCCCCTGGCAGATCCTCGGTCCGGCACGGGTGCCGCTACGCGAGATGGGTGCGATGGACTACTTGTACGTCGCCAACTGGTCGCTGTGGGGGGACGTGAAGATCCTCCTGCGCACGGTAGGCCACGTCTTCGCCCGGAGAGGCCTGTGAGAGGAGCCAGCCCATCGGCCCCGCCATCGCCACGGCTTCGTCTTCGGCGTCCATGCGCGCGTCGGCGCAGGCGGCGACTCTGCACGCCGCGACGACGATCGCTGCGACAGCGAGCCAGGCAAGCGCTGCCAGGGTCACGATCGCAAACGTTGAGTCGAGTAGCTGGGCCACCGTCTTCTCCTACCTACCTATAACCGTGGATACGACCTTTAACACCTCTTTCGGACAAAAGACCGGATTCCTTTACGGGAATCGGGCGATTGTCCGCTCCGTCACGCTCGTCCTGGAAGGAGCTTCATGATTCGTGTCGCCGTCGTCGGTCTGGGGAAGATGGGCCTTTCCCATCACGCCCTGCTCAACGCCCATCCCAGTGCCGAAGTGGTCGGCGTTTGCGACAGCGCCAGCTACGTGCTGGGGGTGCTGAAGAAGAACACGGGCGTCGAGACCTTCGGCGACTACGAGCGGATGCTCGACGAGGCGAAGCCCGAAGCGGTGGTCGTCGCGACCCCCTCGCGCTTTCACGTCGGGATGGTGCGGGCGGCGCTGGAGCGCGACATCCACGTATTCTGCGAGATGCCGCTCACCCTCGACTCCCCAGATTCCGAACTGCTGGTCCGGCTCGCCGAGGAGCGCGGTCTCGTCACCCAGGTCGGCTACCACAACCGTTACGTGGCCGCCTTCCAGGAGGTCAAGCGCCTGCTCGAGGCGGGGGCGATCGGCGAGGTCACGCACGTGATGGGGGAGGCCTATGGGCCGGTGGTCCTGAAGCCGAAGGGGAAGACCTGGCGCAGCCGCCAGAGCGAGGGCGGGGGGTGTCTCTTCGACTACGCGGCCCACGTGATCAACCTCGTCCACTGGTATATGGGCGAGCCGGTCGGGGTCGGCGGCACCGTGCTGCCGCGGATCTTCTCCAGCGAGACCGACGACGGGGCGCTCAGCACGATCTACTTCGACGGCGGCAAGACGGCGCAGATCTCGGTTGACTGGTCGGATGAGTCCTATCGGAAGATGACCACGCGGGTGACGATCTGGGGCACCGCGGGGCGGATCTTCGCCGACCGGCAGGAATGCCAGGCCTACCTGCGCGACGAGAGGCTGGTCCCCGAGGACTACGAACGCGGCTGGAATGTCCGCTACACGACCGACCTGACCGAGCCGGTCTGGTTCTACCTGCGGGGCGAGGAGTACAGCGCCCAGCTCGAAGCCTTCCTGGAGCGGATCGAGCGCGGCGACGTCGCCGGCGAGGACGGCTTCGCCAGCGCCGCGACCACCGACCGCACGATCGCGATGATGGTTGCCGACGCGGAGCGCGGTCCCTCGACCCTCGCCAGCGGCCTCGGCGCCGAAACCA
>JBQCEW010000333.1:0-11556 GCA_051959815.1 Solirubrobacterales bacterium | reverse complement strand
AGGACGATCTCGGCGGACCGTTCGACGGCGCGGTGATGCAGGCGAAAGCTGCCCTCGTCTGGGGTGGGAACTTCGCTGGGGACGACCTGGGCTTCGGCTTCGGATGCAGTGGAACCGGCTTCTTCGGCACCACCGGTGGGGGCCGGCTTCGCGCTGGGGCCGAAGCCATTGAAGTACTGGAGGTCGCCGAGGGTTCCGCTCGAAGCGGGGGCGGGGTTTCTGGAGGCGGTGCTTCCTAGGGGGCCGGGCGTGGATTCGCCCTGGTTGGCGATGACGAGGACGGTCGCCACGGCGACCGCCGCAACGGCTGCTCCACTTGCAGGCAACAGCAGGCGCCGCGGTGACACTCGCAGACGCTCGAAGGAAACCCGCGGCAGTCGCGAGCGCCGCGGGAAGCCCGCGGCGGCGCGCTCGTCCAGCTCGGCGGCGAACTGCGGCCGGGGGGTGGGGCGCAGGGCCTGGAGGTCGGCGATCAGCCGGTCGTCCCTAAGCGGTTCCATCGCATGCCTCCCTCAGCTTGTTCATGGCGCGGTGCAGCTTGGTGCCGGCGTTCGACTCGCTGAAGCCGAGGACCTGGGCGATCTCGGCGTTGGCGAGGCCGGCGAAGAACTTGAGCGCGATCAGCTCGCGCTCGCTTGGTTGCAGGCGCTCCAGCGCTGCCGCCACCGCGAGCCGGCGCTCGCTGCGCTCGGCGCCCTCGTCGCCGCCGAAGCCGTCGAGGTCGGCGGGCTCGGTGGCCAGCTCCGCCTGGCGACCACGGCGGCGCAGCTCGTCGAGGGCGGCGTTGCGGGCGATGCCGAAGAGCCAGGCGCGCGGCTCGCCGCGCCGCGGGTCGAAGCGATGGCGCTTGCGGTAGGCGCGCTCGAAGGCGGCGGCGGTCACTTCCTCGGCCGCGGTGGCGTCGCGCAGCAGGCTGGCGACGTAGGTGTAGACGTCGTCGCGGCTGGAGCGATAGAGGCGCTCGAAGGCGAGGTCGGCCTCCCGCGGCGCCTCCTTGGCTTCGGCGACGAGCGTCTCGCTCATGTCCCTACTACGAGGAACCTCCCCATCCATCACAGATGAGTATGGGCTTAAGCGGCCTGGGGAAGCTGCGAGAGAGCGGTGGGCGCCGAGGCCACTGCGGCTGGGACCGAGTCTCGTGCGATCGAAACCAGCTCCCGCAGCTCGTCTTCGGAGATCGAGAGCGGGGGCATGAGGACGACGGTGTTGCCGAGGGGGCGGATGAAGGCGCCGCGTTTGCGGGCCTCGACCGTCACCCGGTGGCCCATCCGCAGCGAGTCGTCGTGGTCGCCGAGATCGATCCCGACCATGACGCCCTTCTGGCGAACCTCGGCGACCTCGGGCATCGTCGCGACCTCCGCCAGCAGCTCTTCGAGGAGGGCGATCTTCGGCTGCAGGCGCTCGAGCGTCCGCTCCTGCTCGAAGACATCGAGGTTGGCGAGCGCAGCGGCACAGGCGAGCGGGTTGCCGGTGTAGGTGTGGCCGTGGAAGAAGGTCTTGAACTCCTCGTAGGAGCCGAGGAAGCCCTCGTAAATCTCCTCCGTCGTCAGCGTCGCCGCCAGCGGCAGGTAGCCGCCGGTGATCCCCTTCGCCAGGCACATCAGGTCGGGCGCGACGCCTTCCTGTTCGCAGGCGAACATCGTCCCGGTGCGGCCGAAGCCGGTCGCGACCTCGTCGCAGATCAGCAGCACTCCGTGGCGGTCGCAGAGCTCGCGGGCGGCGCGCAGGTAGCCCTCGGGCTGGACGAGGATGCCGGCCGCCCCCTGGACCAGCGGCTCGACGACGACTGCGGCGATCTCGTCACCGTGTGCGTCCAGCACCCGCTCCAGGTCGGCCGCGTCGCCGGGCTCGGCCACGTGCGTCTCGAACAGCAGCGGCCGGTAGGTCGAGTGGAAGAGGTCGATGCCGCCGATCGAGACCGAGCCGATCGTGTCGCCGTGGTAGGCCTCGCGCAGGCGCACGAACCTGGTCCGCCGCGCGTGCTCGCCGCCGCGCTGCTGCTGGTACTGGAAGGCGATCTTCAGCGCGATCTCGGCCGCGGTCGAGCCGGAGTCCGAGTAGAAGACGCGGGAGAGGTCTTCGGGGGCGATCTCGACCAGCCGCGCCGCCAGCTCGGTCGCGCCGGGGTGGGAGAGGCCGAGCATCGTCGTGTGCGCGACGCGGTCGAGCTGCTCGCGGACGGCCTGGTCGATCGTCGGGTGCCGGTGGCCGTGGACGTTGCACCAGAGCGCCGCCGTCCCGTCGAGATAGCGCCGCCCCTCGGTGTCGTAGAGGTAGGAGCCCTCGCCGCGCTCGATCACCAGCGGCTCTTCTTCGCTCCAGCCCTGTTGCTGGGTGAAGGGGTGCCAGACGTGTTCGCGGTCGAGTTGGGCGTAGTCCGGCTGCATGAGGCTGAACTTAGCCCCGCCGGCGGCGGCAGCCGCCCCGCTGGAAATGCCGAGTTAGCGCGTTGCTAGCTTCGCCTCCGTGAAGCGGATCAGCATCGCGGCGCCGCAGTTCGAGTACGACGGCGAGGACCCGAAGGGGTTCCGCAGCGGCATGGCCCGCCTCGGCAAGCTGCTCGGCGGCGCCAAGGAGTCGGGCATCAGCGTCTACGAGCTCCCGCCCGGGCAGGCGATCTGCCCGTACCACTACGAGTGCGGGGAGGAGGAGTGGCTGCTGGTCCTGGAGGGCCATCCGACTCTCCGCCACCCGGAGGGCGCCGATCGCCTCGATCCCTGGGACGTCGTCTTCTTCGAGAAGGGCCCGGTCGGCGCCCACGGCATCGGTAACGAAACCGAGGAGACCGTCCGCGTCCTCATGTTCTCCACCGTCGTCATTCCCACCGCCACCGTCTATCCCGACAGCGACAAGGTGGGGATCTGGACCGGCGATCCCGAGGCCGACGTAATCGTCCGCCGGGAGAGCAACGTCGACTACTTCGACGGCGAGTGATATCCATCACACGAACAAATATTGCCCTTTCGAAAAGGTTGCGTTCGTGCAACTATTGTTCAGATGCATGCGACGGACGTGAAAGCGATCGAAGAGGCCTCGCAGAAAGAGGTCAGTCCGGCTGAGAAGGACACCGCCAAGCGGCTGACCGCGCTGATGCACCACGTCTTCCTCTACGACCGCGGCAACCAGCTGCGGGTGATCGAGGAGACGGGGCTGTCGATGACCCAGTGCAAGGTGTTGCTCGAGCTGGGCGGGCTGGGGGCCTCGCCGCACGCTTGGCAGGTCAGCGACCTCGCCGAGCTCTTTGGCGTCTCGGTTCCCTCGATGAGTCGCGCTGTCGACGCACTGGTGAAGGCGAAGCTGGCGAGCCGGGTCGAGGATCCGGACGATCGCCGCGTGCGCCGGGTGAAGATCACGGCCAAGGGCAAGAGCCTGGTCGCCACCCTCGTCACCGTCCGCATGACCGGAATCGAGGCTTTCGTGACGACCCTCACCGCGGCCCAGCGGCGCAAGCTGGACGCTGCGGTGGAGGCGCTGATGGACCGCGAGGACCTCGCTCAGACCTACGAGCACCTGAAGGGAAGTGAGTCGGCTTGACCCGATACAGCCACCTGATCACCGACGACAACCGCAAGTGGTGGACGCTTGGCGCGATGTGCTTCGCGCTGTTCATGATCATGCTCGACAACACGATCGTGAACGTCGCCCTGCCCTCGATCCAGAAGGACCTGGGGGCGTCGATCAGCGGGCTGGAGTGGACGATCAACGGCTACACGCTCTCCTTCGCGGTGCTGCTGGCGACCGGCGGCCGGCTCGGCGACATCTTCGGCCGGCGGCTGATGTTCATGGCCGGCGTCGTCATCTTCGCGCTGTCCTCGGCGACGGCGGGCTTTGCCGTCGACGAGACCGCGCTGGTGATCAGCCGTGTGGTCCAGGGCGTCGGCGCGGCGCTGATGATGCCGGGGACGCTCTCGATCATCACCGACGCCTTCCCGGCCCACGAGCGCGGCAAGGCGATGGGGACCTGGGCCGGCGTCTCGGCTCTGGCCCTGGCGGTCGGGCCGGTGCTGGGCGGCTTCCTCACCGAGCACGTGAGTTGGCGAGCGATCTTCTACGTCAACATCCCGGTCGCGGTCGGGGCCGTGCTGGCGACCCTGTTCGCCGTGCGCGAGTCGCGCGACACCTCGGTCGGGCGCGAGGTCGATTACGCGGGCGTCGCGGTGCTCACCGTCGGCCTGACCGCGCTGGTCCTCGCTCTGGTCGAGGGCAACAACTGGGGCTGGGGCTCGACCGAAATCATCGGCCTACTGGCGCTGGCCGCCCTGGCGCTGCCCGCCTTCGTCTTCGTCGAGAACCGGGTGAAGGCGCCGATGGTCCAGTTTGACCTGCTCAGCGACCGCAACTTCCTCGCCGCCGTCTGCGTGGCGATGATCATCAGCTTCGGGATGCTGGGCGTGTTCTTCTTCCTCGCCCTCTACATGCAGGACATCCTCGGCTACACGCCGCTGGAAGCGGGCATCAGGTTCCTGCCCTCGACCCTGATGATCGTCGGGGTGGCGCCAGTAGCGGGGCGGATGGCAGACCGCTTCGGCCCGCGCTGGCTGATCGCCGGCGGGCTGACGATCGTTGCCGCGTCGCTGTTCAGCTTCAGCCGCATCGCGGTCGACTCGACCTACCTCGACCTGCTGCCCGGGTTCATGCTGCTGGGCATCGGGATCGCGATGACGATGTCGCCGATGACGAGCGCGGCGATGAACGCCGTGCCGGTGCAGAAAGCCGGCATCGCCTCCGGCGTGCTCTCGATGTTCCGGATGGTTGGCGGCAGCCTCGGCGTCGCCGTCACCGGCGCGATCTTCCAGGGTCTGGTCAGCTCGAAGCTGGACTCGCTGCTGAGCGGCAGCGGGGTGACCGCAGCGCAGCGCAGCGCGGTCTCCGAACAGCTCGGTGGTGGCTCGGTTCAGAACGTGCCGGGACTGGATGCGACCCAGACGAAGCAGGTGATGGCCGCGGGCAGCGAAGCGTTCGTCTACGCGCTCGGCCACGCGATGACCGTCTCCGGGTTCGTCGCCCTGCTGGGCGCGGCGATCGGGGCCACGGCGATCCGGGCGAAAGCGAAAGACATCAGCGCCGAGGCGGCTGCCGCCGAGGCCAGCCCCGGCGGCGAGGCCCTTGCTGCCGAGGAAGTGCAGGAGGCGGCACAGGCCGCATAGGACCACGGGCGGCATAGGCTGCCGCCCGATGCTGGTCCTGCTTCCACCCTCCGAAGGCAAGGCGCGACCCGAGGCGGGCGAGCCGGTCGATCTCGGCTCGCTTGCCTTTGCAGAGGAGCTGGGGGAGAAGCGGAAGGAGCTGCTTGACGCCTTTGACCCCTTGCTGCTGGAACAACCGGCGGCGCCCGCGGCCGAGGTCTATACGGGTGTTCTCTATAGCCGGCTGGAGCTGCCGAAGCTGTCGACGAAAGCACGGCGCCAGGTGCTGATCGCGAGCGCACTCTGGGGTTTTGTGCGCCCCGATGACCGTATTCCCTATTACAAGTTCCCGCCGAAGACGCGGCTGAGCGGAATCGGCGCGCCGGCGGCATACTGGCGGCCAGCACTGGCCGAGGCCCTGCCCGACCGTGAAGGCGAAATAGTCGTCGACATGCGCTCGGCCGCCTACTCGACGATGTGGAAGCCGAAGCAAGCGACGCTGCTGGCCGTCCGCGCCTTCACCGAGCAGGACGGCGAGCGCAAAGCCGTCTCGCACATGGCGAAGGCCGTGCGCGGCGAAGTTGCGCGGGCGCTGCTGCAGGCGAAGAAGCCGCCCGCCGATCCCGAGGCCGCAGCGAAGGTCGCCGAATCCACCGGCTTCACCGTCGAGCTCGCCGACGGCAGCCTCGACGCGATCGTTTGATTTCTAACCCGACAGTGGGGACGTGAACATTGTACGTCCCGTGCCATTCCGTGTAGCCTGTGGTTATGACCGAGGCGAACCGCCGAATCAACGTCACCCTCGGGCCGGATTACGCACGTAAGCTGGCGAGCCTGGCAGAGCGCACGCATGTCCAGGAGGGAACCTTGGCTCGCTCCCTTCTTTCTAGTGCCCTCGATGAAGCTGATCCCGATGCCTCGCGGATCACTGAAATTCTCGACGGGATCCCCGGCGCTTGGGAGAGGACTCTGGAATCGATTGAGCAAGCTCGGCGCGGCGAAACGGTTCCGCTCTCCGAGCTTTAAGCGATGTCGGTTATTGAGGTCACGCGCCAGGCGCGCGATGAGCTTCGGGCGCTGATCGAGAACCGCCAGCTTCCAGCCGATACGCGACAGCGCGTCGCACGCTCACTTCTCACTTTGGAAGAGTTCCCGCGGGCTGGCAAGCAGCTCTCAGGTGTCTGGCGGGATTGCCGAGCGCTTATCGGCCCGTGGGGTTGGCTGATCGTCGTCTACATATTCATCGAGGCAGAGGATCGAGTCGTCGTCATCGCCTTCCACGATGCCCGGACCTCAGATGCTGCGATCGCTCGCGCCTGAATTCATCTACGAACCGGGTTGCGGCTCGAACGTCCGCAGGCGTGGCCAGCTGCTTGGGGCGGTGAGATCTACGTGGGAAAAGGTGTGAACGGGGACATCGGCTAGGGCGGCAATCGTCTCGCGGTTGTTGGATTCGATCTCGCTGGGCTCCTCGGGCCACGGGTTGAGGACGACGGCAGCGACGTTGAGGCTGGCGGTGCGGGTTGCCTCGATCGTCAACAGGGTGTGGTTGATCGTGCCGAGGCCGGGGCTGGCGACGATCACGAGGGGGTAGCCAAGGTCGGCGGCTAGGTCGCGCACGAGGTAAGTGGGGGAGAGGGGGACGAGGAGGCCGCCGACGCCCTCGCAGACGAGCGTGTCCGCATCTGCGGCGGCGGCCTGTGCTGCCTCCAGCAGGCGCGCAGGGTCGATCTCCTCGCCGGCGAGCGCGGCGGCTAGGTGGGGTGAGGCGGGCGGGTCGTAGCAGTAGGGGGCGATCTCCTCGTCGCTCTGTTGCGAGCCGGAGGCGCGGCGGAGGAGGGCGTGGTCGGTCTCGCCCTCCTCTTCGAGGCCCGTCACCGCCGGCTTGAAGACGCGTACCCGCTGACCTTCGCTTGCCAGCGTCCGGGCGATCGCGGCTGCGACGACGGTCTTGCCGACTTCGGTGCCGGTGCCGGTGACGAAGAGGCCGGGCGGGGTCTCCATCGCTAGGCGGCGAGTGGCTGGGCGGCGAGCAGGCCGGTCTCGCGTGCGGCGTCGCCGATCTGCCGTGCCGCCCAGGTGAGCTCCTGGGCTTTGTGCGTTGCCATCACCGTGCAGCGGAGGCGGGACGATCCCTCCGGCACGGTCGGCGGCCGGATCCCCTGCGCGAAGACCCGGTGCTGTAGGGCTCCTTCGCAGAGGTCCATCGTCGCTTCCGCATCACCGACGTGGATCGGGACGACCTGCGTCCGCGACTTGCCGACCTCCAGTCCCTCGCGGGCGAGTGCTCTGCGCAGCGTCGCCGCGTTCGCTTGCAGCCGATCGACCAGCTCCGGCTCCGCTTCGAGCAGATCGAGTGCCGCCAGCGCAGCCCCCAGAGCCGGCGGCGGCGGCGCGGTCGAGAAGATGAAGGGGCGGGCGGTATTGACGAGGAAGTCGATCGTCTCCGCGTTGGCGCAGGCGTAGGCGCCGTAGGAGCCGAGCGCCTTGCCCAGGGTGCCGACGACGACGTCGACCTCGCCGCTGAGGCCGGCCGCCGCGACCGAGCCGCGCCCGCCGGGGCCGATTGCGCCGGTCGCGTGCGCCTCGTCGACCATCAACCGGGCGCCGTGCCGGCGCGCCAGCTCCAGCAGCTCGGCCAGAGGCGCCACGTCGCCGTCCATCGAGAAGACGCCGTCGGTGACGATCAGGGCCGGCCGGCCGCGCTGGTGGTAAAGCGCCCAGGCGAGGTGTTCGAGGTCGCCGTGGCGATAGACGAAGGTCTCCGCTCGCGAGAGCCGGCAGCCGTCGACGATGCTGGCGTGGTTGAGCTCGTCGGAGAAGACGACCTCGCCCTTGCCGGCCAGCGCCGCGATCACACCGGTGTTGGCGAGGTAGCCGGAGCCGAACAGCAGCGCCGACTCGTAGCCCTTGAAGGCCGCCAGCCGCTCCTCCAGCTGCCGGTGCGGCTCCATGCTGCCCGAGATCAGTCGCGAGGCGCCCGCGCCCGCACCCCAGTGCAGCGCCGCCTCCGCCGCCGCCTCCCGCACCTCGGCCCGGTCGGCGAGACCGAGGTAGTTGTTCGAGCAGAGCAGGAGGACGGGGCGGCCGTCGAGCGTCACGCTCGGCCCTTGAGGTCCCTCGATCAGTCGCAGTTGCCGGTAGAGGCCCCGCTCGCGGAGCTCCTCGAGCCGCTCGACGACGTCGGTCACGCCGCCCGTGGGTAGGAAGGCGGCTTCTTCGACTTCTTGACGACCCGAAGCTGGGTGGAGGGGTCCCAGAAGTTCGCGTCGGCCTGGCTGTCGACCAGCTCGTCCATCGGCGTCGCCGGCGTCTCGCCCTCGAGCCAGCCGGAGCGGTTGTCGGGGCGGGGGTTGGCGCCGTTGTCGGGCTGGCGGGCGACGTTGAGGCCGAGCTCTTCGAACATCGCCCGGTCCTCGGCCGGCTCGGCGCCGAGCGTGGTCAGGAAGTTGCCCATCATCACCCCGTTCAGCCCTGCCTTCACCGCCAGCTTGTGCATGCTGCCGAGGTTCTCGACGCGGCCGCCGCAGAGGCGGAAGAGGGCGCCGGGGATGATCAGGCGGAAGATCGCGATCCACTTCACGACCTCCCACGGGTCCATCACCTCGCGGTCGCCGAATTTCGTCCCCTCCTTCGGGATCAGGAGGTTGATCGGGACCGAGGTGGGGTTGATCTCGGAGAGCTCGAAGGCCATCTCGACCCGCTGCTCCTCGCTCTCGCCGAGGTTGAGGATGCCGCCGACGCAGGTCTCCAGCCCCGCCTCCTTGACCGCCTGGATCGTCCGCAGCCGGCCCTCGTAGCGGACCGTGGTCGAGACCTCCGGGTAGTAGGAGCGCGCCGACTCGACGTTGTGGTGGACGCGCTGGACGCCGGCCTCTTTCAGCGCCTTCGCCCGCTCTTTCGACATGTGACCGATCGAGGCGCAGCGCTTGAGGTTGGTCTGTTCGGCGACCAGGCGGGTGCCGGCGAGGATCTTCTCGAAGTCCCGTTTGGAGAGGCCCTGGCCCTGGGTGACCATGCAGAAGCGGTGGGCGCCGGCGGCCTCGGCCGCTTTCGCGTGTTCGAGGATCTGCTCGGGCTCCATCATCGCGTGCATCGGCGTGTCGGCCTCGGCGTAGCGCGACTGGGCGCAGAAGCCGCAGTCCTCGGCGCAGCCGCCCGACTTGGCGTTGACCAGCGAGCACATGTCGGTCGAGTCGCCGAAGTTCTCGCGGCGGACCTCCCAGGCGCGTTCGACCAGCGCTTCGATCTCGGCGTGGTCGCCGAGGCGGCCGTAGGCGAGGGCCTCGTCAGCGGTGATCAGCGGGGGCATGCGGCGCAGCCTAGGAAGCAGCCCGGACGCATAGCATCGGGCCGATGAGGCGAGCGATCGCGCGGCGGAGACGGGTGGCTGGCGGCGCCCTCTCCTGTCTTGCCGTAGCCGCCTTCGTGTTCGGGGCAACGCTGGGAAACGAGCCCTCGCCAACCCCTGGCGTGGCGGAAACGCTGCCGGCGAAGCTGTTGGCGGGGGAGCGGATTGTCGTCGGCCTCAGCGGCACCTCGGTCTCGCCAAGGCTGCGCGAGGCGATCCACGAGGGACGGGTCGCCGGCGTCGTCCTCTTCGCCGGGAACTTCCCCAGCCGCGCCGACGGCCGGCGCCTGATCGCGCAGCTGCAGGCGACCCCGCGCCCCCCGAAGCTGCACCGCCCGCTGCTGGTGATGGTCGACCAAGAGGGCGGGGAGGTGAAGCGGCTGAGCGGGGCGCCGACCGCCTCCGCGCGCGAGATGGGCGCCCGCGGCGCCGCCTTCAGCGCCGAGCAGGGCCGCCGCACCGCCGTCAACCTGCGCGACGTCGGCGTCAACGTCGACCTGGCACCGGTCCTCGACATCGGCCGCCCCGGCGGCGTCATCGCCGAGACCGAACGCAGCTTCGGCGCCACCGCGGCCCGCGTCAGCGCCACCGCGATCCCCTTCGCCAGGGCGCTGCAGGGCGGCGGGATAGCCGCCACCGGCAAGCACTTCCCCGTCTTCGGCGGGGCGACCGAAAACACCGACTTCTCGGTCGAACGGATCGACCTCTCCAAGCGCGAGCTGCGGACGATCGACGAGAAGCCCTACGCCGCCTTCGTCGCCGCGGGCGGGAAGGTGGTGATGCTGAGCACGGCGATCTACCCGGCCTTCTCAGGGGACCCGGCAGCCTTCACCCGCTCGATCGCGACCGGCGAGCTGCGCGACCGCCTCGGCTTCGACGGCGTGACGATCACCGACGCCCTCGAAACGCCTGCCGTCGAACACTTCGGCAGCACCGCGAAAGCCGCCGTCGCCGGGGCTCGCGCCGGCGCCGACCTGCTGCTCTACACCCACCTCGACGCCGCCGAGACGGCCTGGCGAGCGCTGCTGGCGAAGCTGCGCTCCGGCGCTCTCGACCGCGATCAATTCGAGGCAGCGGCAGAACGCGTGCTCGACCTCCGGGGGGAGTTGCCGCGCTAGCTCTCGGTGCCGGTTTCCTCACGGACGGAGGCCGGCGCGAACACTCGCACCTGGTCGCGCCCGCCGTCCTTGGCGGCATACATGGCGGCATCCGCCTCCGAGACCACGGTGGCGACGCTGGTCCGGGGATCCTCGCCGAACGTTGTCACGCCGATGCTCACGGTCATGCGATCGGCGCCGTCCTCGTGGCGCTTGCGGACCTCGGTGGCGATCGCCTCGGCGGCGATGCTGGCCTCCTCGCGGCTGCAGCGCGGCAGAATCACCGCGAACTCGTCGCCGCCAAGGCGGGCCAGCGAGTCGCTCGCCCGGGTCCGCCGCCGCAGGGTCTCGGCGATCTCCTTGATCAACCGATCGCCGGCGGGATGACCCTGCGAGTCGTTTATCCGCTTGAACCCGTCGAGGTCGAGCATCAGTAGGGCCCCGGTGGTGCGGTCGCGACGGCTGCGAGCCATCGCCGCCGCCAGATCTTCCTCGAACCGCCGCCGGTTGGCGAGACCCGTGAGCGCATCCTGGCTCGCCTGCTGTTCCAGCTCCCGCATTCGTTCGCCCCGGCTCCAGCCGACGATCAGCGAGGCAAGCAGGGCGGCGAGGGAGACGCCCAGGACCGCCAGCGCCAGCGGCAGGCCGATACTCGGCCCTCCCGGATCCTCGACCGTCAGCAGCCAGGTGCGATCGGCGATGTGGACCGGGGCGCTGGCGGCGTCCTCAAGCTCCCCCGTCGAGCCGAACGCAATCGCGTGGTCGATCCGCAGCTGCACCTTTACGTCTTCGGGCAGAACGGTGAGCGCGGCGGCGGCGACGTCCTGCACGCGGAAGCTGCCGGCGATGAAGCCGGTCAGGGCCCGCCGCCGCTCGGGAGCAGTCGCCACCGGGGCGCCGTCCCGGTAGACGGGCCGGAAGACGTTGATCCCGGTGCCGCCGATCAAGAGGCGGACCAGCGGCGTCGCCACCGCCTGCCCGG
>JBQCEW010000332.1:0-11021 GCA_051959815.1 Solirubrobacterales bacterium | reverse complement strand
GGCGAGACGATGTCGCCGACGATCCGGGCCGAGTCGAGTCCGCAGTTCTGGACGATTTCCTCGAGTTCGGGATCCGCCCCGCCCTGGGGATAGGCGAAGTCGGTGACGTGGAAGCCCCAGGCCTCGAGCTGGATACGGGCGTTGCAAACCTGCCGTTCGGCCTCTTCGCGGTTGACGTTGGTGAGGTTGAGGTGGTTGACGGTATGGTCGGCGATCTCGTTGCCGGCGGTGGCCAGTTCTTCGAGGTTGGGCAGGCTCATGTAGCCGGAGGCGCCGACCCGCCCGGAGATGACGAAGAACGTCGCCACCATTTTGTGTTCGGCGAGGATCTGGGCCGCCTGCATCTGGTCGGCGCGGCTATCGTCGAAGGTGAGCGAGACGGTCGTCGCCGGTTCGGATTCGACTTCCAGCGCCGCCTGGTCGGTGAAGCTTCCGTAGGTCGCTTTGACGGTGTGGCTGCCGTGGTGGCTCGCCGTGCAGACCGCGCCTTCGCAGGAGCCGTCGGGAGTGATCCCGAAGCTCGTTTTCGAGGTCAGGTCGCCGAGGTCGTTGCCGAAGGCGTCGAAGCCCTCGACGCTGTAGGCCTGGGTGCCGCCGCTGCCGATCGTCGACAGCTGTGGCGAGATCGCGATGCGGGCGAGAGGCCCGACTTCCACCTGGAGCACGGCTTTGCCTTCGGCGCTGCCGTCGGTGCCGGTTACCGTGTGAGAGCCGCTGACGCCGGCGTGGCAGGTCGCGCCTTCGCAAGTGCCGTTCGGCGTGATCGAGAACGTCGTTTTAGCCGTCACGTCGCCGAGCGGGTTCCCGTATTTGTCGAAGCCGGCCGCGGTGTAGGACTGGCTTTCGCCGCTGGCGACCGACGCCGAGGCGGGCGAGAGCTGCAGGTGGTCGAGAGCGGCAGCTACGACGCTCAGGCTCGCGGTCCCTTTGACGCTGCCGACGGCGGCGCTGACGGTGTGCGGCCCGGCGACCTGTGCCTGGCAGGTCGCTCCGGTGCAGGAGCCGTCCGGCGAGATCGAGATCGCCGCTTTCGAGCTGTAGTCGCCGAGGTCGTTGCCGGCGGCGTCGTAGCCCTCGACTTTGTAGGTCTGCGATGCACCGGCGGCGATCGAGCTACTCGACGGGGTGACCGTGAGATGGTCGAGCGGGCCGGCGGTGACGTTCAGGGTCGCCTGCGCCGTCGCCGCACCGTCGGTGCCGGTCACGGTGTGGGTGCCGACGAGGGCGGCGCGGCAGGTTGCACCTTCGCAGCTGCCGTTGGGCGCGACGGTGAAGGTGGTCTGCGAGGTGACCGTTCCCAGGGAGTTGTTGTATTTGTCGAAGCCGGTGGCGGTGTAGGCCTGGCCGGTGCCGCTGGACACGGTCGCCGTCGAGGGGGCGAGCGTCATGTGGTCGATCGCGGCCGGCACGACGGTCTCCGTCTGGCTGCCGGAGAGGTTGCCGTTCCACTGCTTTTTCGCTGCCGTCGACATCGCCGTCGCGCTCAGCGTCGGGTTGCCGGCGGTGGTGTCGCGGAAGCGGAACGAGGCCTGCGACTGGCCGGACGGGATCGTCAGGCCGGTGATCGTCGCCGTGTCGGCGGCGTTGCGGAAGACCCCCGTGCTCGAGGAGTCGTTCAGCTTCACTTCCGCCGGGCCGGTCAGCCCACTCGGCAACGACACCGTGATCGTTTCCGAGGAGACGCCGGCGGCGGTGGTGCGCGGCGGCGTCGTGAACGAGAGGTCGGGCTTGGGAGCCCCGAATGCGCTCAGCGCCGTGAAGACGACGACGATCGTTGCCAGTGCGGCCGCGAAGGCCATCGAAATCAACTTGTGCTTGTACATCGGACTCCCTTTCACTCGACGGTTACCGTCTTTGCCAGATTTCTCGGGCGGTCCACGTTGAGACCGCGACGCTCCGCGATGCGAAGCGCAAGTAGCTGCAAAGCGGGCACGCAAAGGAGCGGCCCGAGCTCGCAGGAAGCTGTGGGGACGAAGATCACCTCGTCCGCGTGGTGCTGCATCTCCTCGTCGCCGTCGGAGGCGACGGCGATTACCGAGGCGCCCCGCGCCCGCACCTCGAGGATGTTGGAGACCAGCTTCTCGTAGGTGGGGCTGGCGGGGGCTACGCAGACGACCGGCGTTTCCTCGCTGAGCAGGGCGATCGGCCCGTGCTTCATCTCGCCGGCGGCGTAGGCGTCGGTGGGGACGTAGGAGATCTCCTTCAGCTTCAGGGCGCCCTCGAGCGCGATCGGCAGCCCGAAGCCGCGTCCGAGGTAGAGGAAGAACTGCTGCTCGAAGATGCGGTCGGCGATCTCGAAGACCGGGTGATCACTTTCGAGGAACCCTTCGACCAGCAGCGGCAGCCGCCGCAGCTCGCGCCCGCGCGCGCCCAGCTCCTCCGGGCTCAGAGTGCTCCGCCTGGTGGCGAAGTCGAGCGCCAGGGCCGCCAGCGTCACGACCTGGGCGGTAAAGGTCTTGGTCGCCGCGACGCCGATCTCGAAGCCGGCGCGGGTGAGCAGGGCGGCGTCCGTCTGGCGCACGAGCTGGCTCTCGGCGACGTTGGAGATCGCCAGCGTCTGGGCCCCCAGCGCGGCGGCGTGGGCCTGAGCCTGGAGGGTGTCGGCGGTCTCACCGGACTGGGAGACGAAGATCGCCAGGGTGCCGGGCGCCAGGCGCTTGGTCCGGTAGCGCCATTCGCTGGCGATCTCGACCCGGCACGGGACCTGCGCCCACTCCTCGATCAGGTAGCCCCCGTAGAGGGCGGCGTGGTAGGCGGTGCCGCAGGCGGCGAGGACGATCTGCTCGGCGTCGAAGAGATCGGCGGGGAGCGGCGAGGGCGCCAGGCTTCCGTCGCTGTCGAGGAGGCCCCGCAGCGTCGCCCGGATCGCCGCCGGCTGCTCGGCGATCTCCTTCGCCATGAAGCTGGAGTGGGCGCCGCGCTCGCTGACGAGGTCCTGGCCCGGATGCTCTGGTGCGCGCTCGACCGGCGTCCCGCCCGGCCCGAGCAGGCAGATCCGGTCGGCGCGGAGGTCGGCGATCTCGCCGTCCTCGACGTGGACCAGCTCCTCCACTCGCGGGGCGAAGGCGGCGCTCATCGAGGCCAGATAGCTGCCGTCGGCTCCGTGGCCGAGGACGAGCGGGCAGGAGCGCCGGGTGGCGACGAGGCGGCCGGGCTCGTCGCGGTGGTAGGCGGCGAAGGCGAAGTGCCCTTGGAGCCGCGGGGAGATCGCCGAGACGGCTGCGACCAGGTCCCCCTCATAGGCGCCCTCGAGCAGGTGGACTACGACCTCGGCATCGGTTTCAGAGCCGAAGCGATGGCCGCCGGCCTGCAGCTCGGCCCGCAGCTCGACGAAGTTCTCGACGATCCCGTTGAGGACGACCGCGAGCTGCCGGTCGCAGGAAGTGAGCGGGTGCGCGTTCTCGGCGGTGACGCCGCCGTGGGTGGCCCAGCGGGTGTGACCCAGCCCCGCCCGTGCCTCGGGTGCTCCGACCACCGCTTTCGCAAGCTGGGCAACCGGTCCGGCGACGCGGTGCACTTCGAGGCTGCCGCCGACGTCGAGCGCCAGCCCGGCGGAGTCGTAGCCCCGGTACTCGAGCACTTCCAGGCCCTCGACCAGCCGCTCGGTGGCGGCGTCCTCGCCGACGTAGCCGATGATTCCGCACATCTCTACTGACCTCTCTTCGGGGTGGGGGACGGGCTGCGGGAGACGGTCTCCGCCGCCTCCCGCAGGAGCGTGGCCGCTGACGTGTTCCTGAAGACCTCGACGCGCGGCAGCGGGCCGTGCTGGCGCGGCCGGATCAGGGTCGCGCTCTTGGTGTTGTCGAGAAGGGCCGAGAAGCGTTCGCTCAGCAGTTGCGCCAACAGCGGCCCGATCACCGGGTCGTTAGTGGGCTCGACCGTGGCCGAGAAGGGGAAGGCGAAGACCGGCGGGCGGGGAAGGCCGTGGACTTCGATTTCTTCGATCGAGCGGTCCAGATCGGCCGTCACCCGAGCCCGGTATTCGTCCAGGGTCTCGAGCCGGTCCTTGTTCGGCAGCCAGACCCGGTTGGTGAGGAAGGGGCCGGTGTCGCCGCTGTTGTCGGAGGGGACGAGGCCGTGGCCTTCGGCGGTGTGGGAGCCGAAGCTCCAGCGGCCGGTTTCCTGCATCGTTTCCACCTCCGGCCAGTCGAGGTAGTACGGCTGGTGATGGGAGACGTCGCCGGTGATGAGGAAGACAGTCGCCTCGAAACCGAGCCGGGCCAGTACCCGGTCGGCGTAGATCCAGGTTCCCTTGGCGCCGTCGTCGAAGGTGATCAGCAGGGGGCGGCTCGGCAGCTTGACGGCGTGCCCTTCGTGGAAGCGGGCGAACTCGGCGGCGCTGATCGTGTGGAAGCCCGCTGCCCGCAGCGCCGCCATCTGGGCGGCAAAGGCCGCAGGGGTCACCGTGTACTCGTTGTGCGTCTGACTGGCGAGGTCGTGGTAGCAGAGGACGAGCACGCCGTCGCGGTAGGGCGGGATCGCCACCTGCGGATGCTGCGCCGGCAGCGGGACCGCGACCTGATCGGCGACACCGTAGACCGGCGGCTGGGTCGCGTACCAGAAGGCATAAGCCGGGATCGCGAACCCGCAGAGGATCAGCGTCAGACCGAGCGCCCTGACCCCGACGCCGAGGGCCTTTCGCTGAAGCCGTCTCAGGGGCGAGGCCATCAGTGGGGCACCACCGTGAGATGGCCGCGCGTCAGCACGAGCAGGTAGATGAACCCGATCAGGATCGTCATCAGGATCGGCAGGGTGCGCGCGTTCATCAGCCCCGCACCCAGATCTGACGGCGGACGGTTGCCAGGGACCAGAGCAGCAGCGGCGAGAACAGGAACGCCCCCATCAGGCTCATCAGCGGCCTGTACATCCAGCGATTGCAGCCGGGGTTCTGGACCCGGTAGGCGATCGCCCAGATGCTCCCCTTGACCAGGACGCCGGCGACGTAGAGCCCGCTGAGCAGCCAAGCGCCGTGCAGCGGCAGCCAGATCAGATGACGGAAGGCCATGAACGGCGTCGCGATCACGAACAGCGCGTGCGAGTAGAAAAGTGCGCTCGGCAGCGGGCCGCGGCGCCAGTAGAAGCCGCCGGTGAAGCAGATGTTGCGGATGAAGCTCTTCTTCCAGCGGGCCTGCTGGCGGATCAGCAGGCGCAGGTCCGAGGGGACGTTGGTGCGCACGGTCGCCGACTTCACGTACTCCACCCGCCAAAGCCGCTCCGGGTGGTCGACGTCGGTGACGAAGGCCGAGGAGGAGTGCCGTTCCTTCAGCTTGCGGCCGATCCACTTCTGCCCGAGCACGTAGCCGGTGAGCTGGCGGTCGGTGGCGAAGCGGAATTCGCGGCCGAGGAAGGAGTCCTCGGCCCAGGCTGGCAGGTAGTTCCAGATCGCCTCGCGGCGGAAGGCGGCGAGCGGGCCCGAGACGCAGGAGACCGAGCCGAAGACCGACTCGGTTGCCTTCCAGATCGAGAATTGGCCGTCGTACCAGGTGTCCTGGATCTTGGTCAGCAGGTTCTTGTCAGCGTTGAGGGCGCGGGCGTCGCCGGAGATGGCGCCGATGCGCGGATCGCGGAGGAACCCCTGCATCACCTGCTCGACCGCCTCGGTGTCGATCACGCAGTCGGAGTCGGTGAAGACGAAGTAGTCGCCGAGGGCGGCGGCGCTGGCCCGCACCAGGGCGCGCTTCTTGCCGACCGACTCCTCGTTGTGCAGCAGCGTGAACTTCTTCGGGTAGCGGTCCTGCAGCTCCAGCAGCGCCTCGTAGGAGCCGTCGCTGGAGCCGTCGTCGATCGCCAGCACCTCGAGGTTCTCGTAACTCTGCTCGAGCATCGAGGTGACGCAGCGGACGATCACGTCGACGTCGTCCTTGCAGGCGACGAGACAGGAGACGAGCGGCGTCTCCAGCGAGACGACCTCGCCGCCGCGCTTGGAGGGGTCGCGGTAGAAGCTGAAGGCGACGAACATCACCTCGGTGGTGGTGAAGAGGACGACGACGCCGTAGAGGGAGAGCAGCGGGTCGTGGGCCAGGCGCGCCAGACGCAGGCCGAGCAGCACGGTCACGGGGGCGAGGCAGACGAGGACGACGCCGACCCGCAGCCACGTCTTCGCCTGTGGCGAGAGCAACGGCTGCTGCGGGCTCGCCCGCGTCTCCTCGCGCTGGTGGGAGGCGGGGTCCAGCTCGACGGCCGGGCTCGGAGTGCCAAGCCGCGGCATTACAGGTGGGCGTTCCGGCCCGGCAGGCGGTAGGTGCAGTCGAGCAGCAGCCGGCCCGCGTCGAGGAACCCGTAGTCGAATCCCGGGTGCACGGTGTGGGCGATCAGCAGGTCGTACTCGTCCGGCTCGGGCTCGGTCACCGCGATCAGGCTCTCGCCGCGGCGCTCGAGCACGGGGACGAGCGGGTCGTGGAACTCGACCTGGGCGCCGCGCTCGTGCAGGAGGTCGATCAGCGCCAGCGCCGAGGACTCGCGCACGTCGGCCACCCCCGGCTTGTAGGCGACGCCGACGAGCAGGATCCGCGCGTCCACCAGCCCCCGCCCGGCCTCCTGGGCCAGCACTTCGGCGGCGCGCTCAGCCACCCGGCGCGGCCGCTGCGCGATCCCGCTCATCGCCCGCTCGACCAGTGGCATCGAGTGGTGCGGCCGAAGCTGCCAGAGGAGGTAGTGCGGGTCGCAGGGGATGCAGTGGCCGCCGACGCCGGGACCGGGATGGAAGGGCATGAAGCCGTAGGGCTTGGTCGCGGCGGCGTCGAGGATCTCGGGAGGGGAGAGGCGCAGCACCCGCGCCGCCTCGGCCATCTCGTTCGCCAGGGTCAGGTTGACGGCGCGGAAGACGTTCTCGTAGAGCTTGGTCATCTCCGCCGCCTCGGGGGAGGAGACGACGTGGACGCTGGGGGCGATGGTCGAGATCACCTCGGCGGCGTGGCGGGCGCAGCGCGGGCTGGCGGCGCCGAGCACGCGCGGCACGAGGTCCTGGGTGAAGTCGGCGTTGGCGGGGTCAATCCGCTCCGGCGAGAAGGCGACGCAGATGTCGCCGCCGACGACGAAGCCCCGCTTGGTCAGCGGCGCGACGAGGAGGTCGCGGGTGGTGCCGACGTAGGTCGTCGAGGTGAGGATGATCGTCTGCCCCGCGCGGGCATGGCGACAGACCGCTTCGCAGGCGGCTTGGAGCGCCCGTAGGTCCGGGACCTGATGGGCGTCGATCGGAGTGGGGACGCAGACGATTACCGCGTCGGCTTCGGCCAGGCGGCCGCAGTCGTCGCTGAGGTCGAAGCGGTTCTCGTCGGCGAGAGCGGCGGCGAGCCGCTCGTGGTCGGAGGGCAGCAGGTCGCAGGCCTCTTCGCGGATCTCCGCCAGGCGCTTCTGGGAAATGTCGACCCCCAGCACCGGACGGCCAGCGTGGTGCATGGCCAGGGCCGTCGGCAGACCGACGTAGCCAAGTCCAACGATCGCGACGAGCTCGGTGCGGCTGCGAGCCGGCCGCCTCTGTGCCTTGGCCCCGCCTCGAACCTTGGTGAACGCCTCCATCTCAGCCCCCTCTCCGTGACATTGGGGGCGAAGCTAGGAGGCCGCGCCTTGCGGGTTGTTTGCCTACATGTTGGTCTGGGATTAGGCCGCAGAGAAGCGCTCAGGCGAGAACCCGATTGGACTTCTTATTTCAAATATTAGGGTTGAGTACCCAGATGGTTCCTAATAAAACATCGCAAGTTCCTTGATTATTTCCGCTTTACCTATGTTCCGACCGAGGCAAAGGACGAGGTGAATGGCCACCACGCTGGAAGCAGAGGGTCTCGATCTGCCCTCTCGTCTCGTCGAGCAATTCATGTTCGGCCTGATGTTCGTCGGCCCCGACGGACGGGTGCGCTACATGAACCACAAGGCGCGCCAGCTCCTGCTGCCGCCGGAGAGCGACGTGGTGGGAAGCTGGACCTGTTGCGACCTCGTCTGCGACCGACTGCGGCCGATCTCCGGCGGTTGCCTCTCCAGACAGGCGGCCAAGCTCGACCGCGAGTTGCCGGAGGTGCGGCTCGACATCGCCTCCGAACGGCTCCAGATGGCGGCCTGGGTAACGGTCTCACCGGTGGAGCCGGGCGCCAATGAGCTCCTCTTCCACCTGCGACCGGGCAAGACGGGAGACCGGCGCCGCCGCACCAGCTCCGACTGGAGCGGCCAGGCAGGCGCCCACGACCGTGCCGAGCTGCGGATCTCCACCCTGGGGAGGGTCGAGGTCGAGGGTCCACCCGCGCCGATGAACGGAAGCTGGCTCGAACAGCGCCCCGGGCAGCTCCTCAAGTACCTGCTCTGCGAGCGCCGCCGCGTCGTCACCAGCGACCAGGTGGCGGAGGCGCTCTGGCCCGAAGCGGGAATCGAAGAGGGGCAGAGCCGCTTGCGCTACAACATCCACGCCCTGCGCGAGAAGCTCGAGCCCGATCGCCCCCACCGCTCTCCGGCCCGCTTCGTGGTCTCACGGCGGGGCGGTTATCTGTTCGACACGAGCCGCGTCTGGCTCGACGTCGACGAGTTCGAGCGCGAAGCGCGGGCGGGGCTCGCCGCCTTCGACCAGTCCCACCGCAAGCAGGCGGAGGATCACCTGGCCAACGCGCTCCGCCTCTACCAAGGTGACTTCCTCTGCGACGACCGCTACGCCGATTGGGCGCTGGAAGAGCGGGAGCGCCTGCGCGGCTTGGCGGCGCGGGCGATGCGCAGCAAGGCGAGGATCGACATCGAGAGCGGGCGGCTCGAGGCGGCCGCGCAGCACACGCGCCGGCTTGCCGATCTCGAGCCCTTCGATAACGACGTCCAGCAGTTGCTGATCGAGATCTGCTTGCGGCGCGGGCGCCGCAGCGAGGCCCACCGCCGCTACAAGCTCTTCAGCCGGCGGATGATCACTGTCTTCGGCTGTCCGCCGGACTTCGACCTCGGCGCCGTCGAGCGGGGGGTCGGGGCCTCGTCGGGACGCTCGGCCCTCAGCGGCGCAGCTCGCCGCGTTTGATCTTGCCGCTGCTGGTCTTCGGCAGCTCGGCGGCGAACTCGACGATGCGGGGAAACTTGTAGGGGGCGGTCTCGCGTTTGCAGTGCTCTTGCAGCTCGCGGATGAGGATCTCGTTACCGTTGCGGCCGTCCCGGAGGACCACGATCGCGCGGACGACGGCGCCGCGCTCGGGGTCGGGGGCGGCGACCGCGGCGGCGTCGGCGACGGCCGGGTGCGAGAGCAGCGCCGCCTCGACTTCGGTTGGGCCGATCCGGTAGCCGGAGGAGAGGATGATGTCGTCGCCGCGGCCCTCGAAGAAGAGGTAGCCCTCTTCGTCTTCGCGAACGAGGTCGCCGGTCTGCCACCACTCGCCCTCGAAGCGCTCGCCGTCGAGGTAGCGGGAAAAGAAGGTGGGGGAGGAGGCGGCGCGCAGTTGCAGTTCCTCCTCGACGATTCGCGTCTCCATCCCCGGCAGCGGCTTGCCCATCGAGCCCTGCCGCACCGGCTCGCCGGCGAAGTTGGCGGTGACATGGCCGGTCTCGGTCTGACCGTAGCCGTCGGCAGGCTCGAGGCCAGTCGCCTCCTTGAAGGCGGCGATCGTCTCCGGGTCGAGCGGCTCGCCGGCGGAGACCATTCGCCGCAGCGCCGGCAATGGCCGCAGCGGCGTGCGCCGGGCCAGCATCCGGTACTCGGTCGGCGCCTGGCAGAGGACGTTGACCCCGAGTCCCTCGACCATGTCCAGCCGCTCGGCCGGATCGAAGCGCCCGTCGTGGATGACCGCGGCGGCACCGGTGAGCCAGGGCGCCAGAAAGACGTTCCGCGCCGACTTCGACCAGCCGGTAGCAGTCGTACACCAGGCGAGATCGCCCTTGCGCGACCCGAACCAGTGCTCGGCTTGGATCTGCTGCCCCAGCAGGTACCGGTAGGCATGAACCACCCCCCGCGGCTCCCCGGTAGTGCCGGAGGTGAAGACGATCAGCGCCGGGTCCTCCGCGCCCATCTCCTCAACCGCCGCCGGGGTCTCCTGCGGCAGATCCTCGTCAAGCACCCGAGCGACGTCGGCCATCGTCATCAATGGCACCCCATCCGGCATCTCCGCCAGCAGCCCCTCCTCGCCCACGCACAGCTTGGGATCAGCAGCAGCCACCCGATGCTCCAGATCGTGCCGCCGCAGCATCGTGTTGCAAGGCAGCGCCACCGCCCCCATCCGCCAGCAGGCAAGCAGGCTCAGCACCCACTCGATCCGGTTCCCCACCAGCGTCATCACCACGTCGCCGCGCCCGACCCCGCGAGCAGCAAACGCCCCCGAGAGCCCCGCCGACTGAGCGACTAGTTCCCCGAAGTAGTGATCCCTCCGATTCCCCCCGGCGTCAATAGAAACGATCCCCAGCCGCGAGGCCGGGGATCGTTCCATCAAGTCCTCGATCAAGTTCACGATCGCAAGTAAGCGAACTCGGGCAACAGGCTGCTATCGCCGGGACGAAGTTGGCTCGTCAGCGCTACTGATCTGCCAGCGGACGCCCGGACCAAACTCCAATAGGACTCCACCGGGAGTGATCAGCTCCCAATTCGGTGGATCGTCGTCAGCTTCTTTACGAGCGGGTTTGACGTCGAGGAGAGACCCGTTTGAGAGCTTGCAGCGGAGCTCGCCGCTCTCCTCGTCAATCTGAGCGTCCTCAATGCATTGGCCGACTAGATCACTCGGATCAGTCGGAGTCCAATTGGCGTCCTGAGTGGCAAGTTGCCACGTCTCGCCTGCCGAGTCCTTGATCTCAACATGCAGGATCTCTGGGTATCCCAAACGAGCATCGACGATCGCTCCGCGCATAGAGCGCAGGACATTCGCAGGAGAGGAATCGAGTGCTACGACAGTTGCCATCAGTGCTCCTCCCTCCATTGTCGCAACCACGTCAGCAGGTCTCCATAAACCTTTGTGCTCACGGTGTCGGATGCCGCATCCGATTTTGGGCACAGCCGGGTGTGGCAAAAGTCGGCTGCGGTTCTAGGGGCCGGGGTGTAAACCACCCCAAACACAAAACACAAACAAAAAAAAAAAGGG
>JBQCEW010000331.1:0-11506 GCA_051959815.1 Solirubrobacterales bacterium | reverse complement strand
GTCGACGCGGTGAAGATCGGGATGCTGGGGACGGTGGAGACGGTCGAGGCTGTGGTCGAGGCGCTCGGCTATGTGGGGGAGGCGCCGGTAGTGATCGATCCGGTGATGATCGCCGAGAGCGGGGCGGTGCTCCTTGACGATGAGGCGCGGCTGGCGCTGGCGGAGAAGCTGCTGCCGCTGGCGGCGGTGGTCACTCCCAACATCCCCGAGGCGCGGGCGCTGACGGGGCTCGGCGAGGATGCCTCGCAGGCGGAACTGGCGCGGGCGCTGGTTGGGATGGGCGCAAAGACGGCTGTAGTCACTGGTGGTCATAGCGAGGCAGTGGTCGACGTCTTCTATGACGGCGCGGAGGTCGTGGAGATCACGGGGGAGAGGCATCCGGACGGTGCCGCGCACGGTTCGGGCTGTACGCACTCCTCTTCGCTGGCGGCATTCCTGGCGCTGGGACGGGAGCCGCTGTCGGCTGCGCAAGGCGCGCGGGAGATCACCTCGGAAGCGGTCCGCGACGGCCTGCGCGACATCGGTGCCGGGCCGGGCCCCGTAGACGTCTTTGGCCTCGGTTGAGCATTTCCGTTTCTCCGGTTGCTCAAAAGCGGCAATCGCATCCTTCGTCCCCTCAGTAGATTTCGACGCCATGAGCACCAACGGCGACACCGCGACCAAGCTCCCCCGCCCGCGTTCCGCAGCCGTCTTCGACGGTCCCGACCGCGCTCACTCGCGCGCCTATATGAAGGGGATCGGCTTCGACGACGACGCTCTCAGCCGGCCGACCGTCGGGATCGCCAACACCTGGACCGAGGCGATGCCGTGCAACTTCCACCTGCGGGCGCTGGCCGAGCACGTCAAAGAGGGTGTACGCGCCGCCGGTGGGACGCCGATGGAGTTCAACACCGTCGCCGTCTCCGACGGGGTGACGATGGGAACGCAGGGGATGAAGGCCTCGCTGGTCAGCCGCGAGGTAATCGCCGACTCGATCGAGCTGATGGCGCGTGGCTACCAGTTCGACGCGATCGTCGCCCTCTGCGCCTGCGACAAGACGATCCCGGGCTGCGCGATGGCGCTGGCCCGGCTCGACGTGCCCTCGGTGCTGCTCTACGGCGGCTCGATCGCTCCCGGCCACTGGCACGGCCGCGACGTCACCATCCTCGACATCTTCGAGGCGATCGGCGCCCACAACGCCGGCGACATGAGCGACGAGGAACTGCACGAGCTGGAGGGGGTCGCCAGCCCTGGCGCCGGCGCCTGCGGTGGCCAGTTCACCGCCAACACGATGGCCTGCGCCTTCGAGGCGCTCGGGATCAGCGCCGGCGGCTCGGCGATGGTGCCGGCCGAAGACGACGACAAGCAGACCGTCGCCGAGAAAGTCGGCGAGCTGGTGATCAACGTCCTTGTCAACGATCTCCGGCCGAGCAGGATCATCACCCGCGAGGCGCTGGAGAACGCGATCGCCTGCGTCTGCGCATCAGGCGGCTCGACCAACGGCGTCCTGCACCTGATCGCGCTCGCGCACGAGCTCGGGATCGAGCTGACGATGGACGACTTCGAGCGGATTTCGCGGCAGACGCCGCTGTTCGCCGACCTCAAGCCCGGCGGCCGCTTCGTCGCCACCGACCTCTACGCCGCCGGCGGCGTGCCGGTGATCCTCAAGCGGCTCGCCAAAGCCGGAATCCTGCACGGCGAGGCAATCACCGTCACCGGCCGCACGGTCGGCGAGGAAGCCGCAGCCGCGAGCGAGGCGCCCGACCAGGAAGTCGTGAGCCCGGTCGAGAGCCCGTTGAAGCCCGAAGGCGGGCTGGCGATCCTGCGCGGCAACCTCGCTCCCGAAGGCTCCGTGGTCAAGGTCGCCGGCACCGAGCGGCGCCAGCAGACCGGCCCCGCCCGCGTCTTCGAGTCCGAAGAGGAGTGCTTCCGCGCCGTCAAGGAGCAGAGGATCAACCCCGGCGACATCGTCGTCATCCGCAACGAGGGGCCGGTCGGCGGCCCGGGGATGCGGGAGATGCTGCAGGTGACCGCGGCGATCGTCGGCGAGGGGCTCGGCGAGAGCGTGGCGATGGTCACCGACGGCCGCTTCTCCGGCGCCACCCGTGGGCTGATGATCGGCCACGTCGCTCCCGAGGCAGCCAGGGGTGGCCCGATCGCCGCGATCCGCGAGGGCGACGAGATCACTGTCGACATCGACAATCGCAGCCTCGACATCGCCCTCTCAGACGAGGAGATCGCCCAGCGCGTCGCTGATTACCAGCAGCCTGAGCCCGCTTACACGCGCGGGATCATGGCCAAGTACGCGGCCACGGTCTCCTCGGCCTCCGAAGGCGCGATTACGAGCTAGCCGATCGCGGTGTCGTCGCGACCCGCCGTTTCCAGCGGGCGGGACGATTCGATGAATTCTTCGAGCAGCGGGTTGAAGCGCGCCGGCCGCTCGAGCATCGGCAGGTGGCCGGTGCGCTCGAAGATCTCCAGGCGGGAGTGGGGGATCAGGCGGTGGTACCCGAGCGCGGCCTCGACCGGGACGATCTGGTCGTTGAGGCCCCAGACGACCATCGTCGGAATCTCGATCTCCGGCAGGCGCTCGCGGGTGTCGTAGCCCCAGATCGCCGCTAGCGCGTCGGAGAAGCCCGGCGCCTGCAGTCCGGGTCGGACCTGCTCGGCGAGCAGCTCCGGCCGCAGCTTGTTGGGATTGCGGAAGATCCGGCCGAAGGCGAGCTTGCGGCCGAGCGGCCGGGTCCAGTAGGAGCGCCGTTCGCCGCTCAGCATTGGAATCGCCGCCTTGAAGATGCGGGCGGCGGCGTCGAGTGAGCGGCCCTCCCACTCGGCGAAGCTGATCCCGGCAGCGGAGATCAGCACCAGGCGCTCGAAGCGCTCGGGCTCCTCGATCACCGCCTCGGTGGAGATGAAGCCGCCCATCGAGTTGCCGACCAGCGCCGCCACCCGGTCGATCCCAAGCCGCTCGCAGAAGTCGTGGATCAGCCGGCCGTAGTTGGCCATCGTGATCTCCCAGCTCGGCACTGGGCTGTCGCCGAAGCCGGGCAGGTCGAGCGCGATCGCCCGGTGCGTGCGGCCGAAGTAGGGGAGGTTCTCGAGCCAGTTGCGCCAGCAGCCGGCGATGCCGTGGACGAAGAGGACCGGCTCGCCCTCGCCGATCTCGGCGTAGTTGACGGCGTCAGCTCCGGGCAGATCGACCCGGTGCAGGTGCTCGCGCCAATCGATCTGGAGCCATTCCGGCGTGGGATCGAGGTTGCCGTAGTCGACTCCGGGGAAGGCCGGAACCGGCTGACGTTCGGAATCAGGCATACCCCATCCTTTCCAACACCGGGATCTCGCGAATCTGCGGCGGTTGCAGGTGGTCCCAGAGGATGCCGCGGGGGCGTTTGTACTGGCGCTCGATCTCGATCACCGCGCGCGGGGTCGCGATCAGGTCGCAGGGCAGGTCGTGGTCGGTGACCATCAGGTGCTGGCGGAGGATCTGGATCGGGTGCACGGTGGTGGCAACGGTGGTGTGGTCGTCGATCTTGCCGGCGTGGCTGAGGATCCCGTACTCGAGGTCGTGGTAGCCGCCGCCTTTGCCGACGCGGGCGCCGCTGAGGTTGACCGCGACCGAGCCGCAGAGGATCAAGTCGATCTCCGGTAGCTCGTCGAGGGCCACCACGCGGCCGTGCTTCAGCGCCCCCTTGATCGTCGCCGCCTCTTTCATCGCCGTTTTCGAGAGCCCTTTCGGGTCGAGGACACGGAAGGGATGGGGGTCGCGCAGGCGCGGCACCGCCATGATCACTGTCTTGCCTTCCTCGAGCGCGATCCGCCGCGCGTGCGTCTGCGGCGAGTCCGGGTTCGCCTTGATCACCCGCGCACGCTTCCAGAGCCGGTGCCCGGCGAGCTTCTCGGCCGCGAGTTTGGCGCCGGCGAAGTTCGGAATGCGCCCCTCGGCGCCGGGGAAGCGGGAGACGCCCTCCCGTTCCATCGCTTTCCATACCTCCGCCCGGTCCTCGTCCTTGGTTCGCATCGAGGCGAAAGATATCCGCCGGCCCTGCCGATACAACCGGGGCACATGCGAAATTGCAGGGAGAGAGGCCGCTTGAGCGAATCAGGCGAATGCCTAGACTTTGGGGAACGGGTGAATACCCCCTAACCGGAAGCGGTTCCAGTCGAGATGGGTAAGAGAACTTCGATAGTGGCGATTGCCGTCGTCGCGGTGCTAGTCATCGTGGTCGCGGCGGCGTACGCCTACGACAGCTCGCAGAAGGACCAGATCGCCGACGGCGTCACCGTCGGCGGTGTCGACGTCGGCGGCATGAACGAAGAAGAAGCGACGGCGGCGGTCCGCCGCAAGCTGCTCGCCCCCCTGCGCCACTCGCTCGTCGTCACCTTCGACGGGCAGACCTGGAAGCTCCCGGGACAGAAGCTGAAGATCCGCGCCGACGTGGCGCCGGCCGTCGAAGAAGCACTCGAAGCCAGCCAGGAAGGCGGCTTCCCGGGGCGACTGGTCCGCTACGTCAGCGGCGGCGAAGTCGACGAACAGATCACGCCCAATGTTGCTTACTCCGAAGGGGCGATCAACCGCTTCGTCCGCCACGTCGCCGACGAAATCGACCGCGAACCGCAGAACGCCGACGTCGAACCGAGCCCCGACTCGCTCAAGGTCGTCGCCGGCAAGAACGGGCGCAAGCTGCGCGACAACCGGCTGGAGAAAGACCTCAAGGACGCCGTCCTGAACGCGAACGCGCCGCACAAGATCGTCGCCCAGGTTCACGCGATCAAGCCGGAAATCACCAAGAGCGAAGTCGCCGCCGAGTACCCGTCCTACCTGACCCTCGACCGCGGCACCTTCACCCTGCGCCTGTGGAAGCACCTGAAGCTGGCCAAGGAATACACCGTCGCCGTCGGCATGGAAGGCCTGGAAACGCCGGAAGGGCTGTACCACATCCAGGAAAAGGAAGAAAACCCTGTTTGGCACGTCCCGAACTCCGCCTGGGCCGGCAGTCTCGCCGGCAAGACGATCCCGCCGGGGCCCGAAGATCCGATCAAGGCCCGCTGGATGGGCATCTTCGAAGGCGCCGGCATCCACGGCACCGAAGAGACCTGGTCGCTGGGTCATGCCGAATCGCACGGCTGCATCCGCATGTCGATCCCCGACGTGGAAGAACTCTATGACCTCGTCGAAGTAGGGACCCCCATTTACATCGGCGACTGATTTCGCAGGACGACGGGCGGTTGGGACGAATCAACCTTCCGTGAACTGGGATGAGGCGCTGGCGAGCTACGACCGCGACCTGCGCGCGCGCGGGTCGGCCGAGCGCACCCGCCGTGCCTACGGCGTCGACCTCGGCGGTTTCGCCGAGTGGACGCGGGAGCAGGGGCTGGCGCCGGCCGATGTCCGCCACCGCGACGTGCGCCGCTACGGGGCCGGGCTCTCCAACGCCGGTGCCGCGCCGGCGACGGTGGCGCGCAAGCTGGCGGCGATCCGCGGCCTCTACGGCTTCCTCGTCCGCACCGGCCGCGCCGGCTCCAATCCCGCCGAGCTCGTCTCCAGCCCGAAGCGCTCGGAGAAGCTGCCGAGCGTCCTCACCACCGAGCAGATGCGCTCGTTGCTGGAGCGGATCCCGGCGCGGACGCCGCTGGAGTTGCGCGACCGGGCGATGCTGGAGCTCGCCTACTCCTGCGGGCTGCGCTGCGAGGAGATCGTCAACCTCGACGCCGGCGCGCTCGACTTCGAGACCGAGCAGCTTCGGGTGCTGGGCAAGGGATCGAAGGAGCGGCTGCTGCCGGTCGGCGAGCCCGCCCAGCGGGCGCTGCGCCGCTATCTCGACAAAGGCCGACGCGCTCTGGCCACCGATCCGCGCGAGCAGGCGCTCTTCCTCTCCAAGAGCGGCCGGCGCCTCTCCAACTCCGACGTCACCCGCCGGCTCGGCCTTTGGACGCGAGAGGCGGCACTGGCGGCCGGAATCTCCCCGCATTCACTTAGGCATTCCTTCGCAACTCATCTACTCGAGGGTGGGGCCGACCTGCGTACGATTCAGGAGCTACTGGGTCATGCATCTATCTCGACCACCCAGGTCTACACCCGGGTGGATGCTGCGAGACTGCGTGACACCTACGCCGCCAGCCACCCCCGCGCATGACGCAAATCCCCGCAAACACGCATAGGATCGCCTAGTGGACACGGGCGTGAAAGAGGTGGAGCTCCGCGACCTGTGGCGTCGCTACAAGGGGCAGGGAGACGACAGCGCCCGGGAGCGGCTCGTCGTCGCCTACTCGCCGATGGTCAAGTTCGTCGCCGGCCGGCTCGGCGCCGGCCTGCCCTCGCACGTCGAAGACGCCGACCTCATCTCTTATGGGCTTGTCGGCCTGATCGGCGCGATCGAACGCTTCGAGCCCGAGCGCGGGATCAAATTCGAGACCTTTGCGATGACCCGCATCCGCGGCGCGATCATCGACGAACTGCGCTCGCTGGACTGGGTGCCACGCTCGGTCCGCTCGCGCGCCCGCGAAATCGAAGCCGCCCAGGCCAAGCTCGAGCACGAGCTGCAGCGGGCACCAACCGAGGCCGAGCTCGCCGACAAACTCAACATGACCGAGGAGGAACTGCAGAGTGCGCTGCTGGAGATCGCCAACTCCTCCGTCTACGCGCTCGACGAGCTCTGGACCGTCTCCGACTCCTCCGGCGACCAGGTCTCCCTGCTCGACACGATCGCCGACGACGGCGCCGCCGACCCGCAGGAGGCGCTCGCCTCGACCGAGGTAAAGGACCGCCTCACCGAGGCGATCGGCTCGCTGCCCGAGCGCGAGCAGCTTGTCGTCGCCCTCTACTACTACGAGAACCTCACCCTGCGCGAGATCGGCGAGGTCCTCGGCGTCACCGAGTCGCGCGTCTCACAACTTCACACCAAGGCAGTGATGCGGCTGAAATCGCATCTGCAGCAGGGTTGAACGCACTCGGGCGGGCAGTGCCCCGTTGCTACCTTGGCGACAGCATGAGCGCCGACTCCACCTGCGCGGTCTGCGGCCGGACGATCCTGGCCGGCGAGCGCCTTCACGGCTTCGTCGAGGCGGGGGAGGAACGGTCGGTCTGCGAGCTCTGCGTGGCCCGGGCCGAGCGGCTCGGCTGGCGTCCGGCAGGCGAGCCCGAGCCGGAGGGATCGGCCAACGGGCACGAGGGACGATGGCGCTTGCGCGGCCTCTTGCAGCGCCCCAGCCGGCGCCAAGGGGCACCAGCGAATCATCGTTTCCACCCTTTTCCTCCCTATAGCGGGCAAAAGGGTGGAAACGATGAAGCTCTGAAGCCGGCGCGGCCGCGCCCACGGCCGGTATCCGACGTAGATGCTCCGAGCCCCTTCGAGCGCGCGGTCGCTCGGTTCAACTCCAGCGAGGCGGGGCGGACCATCGCCGGCCTCGTCCGCACTCTGGGCAAGCCCCACGTCTCCATCGGCGCCGCTGCCGGCGCATCCGACGAGGTGCGGATCACCGTCGCCTGGGAGCTCTCCTGGTACCAGTGGGGGGTCGACATCGGTGACGAGCTGCGCCCCGTCTTCGAGATCGACAAGGGGCGCGAGATCGACCAGCTCGACCACGCGGCGCGGCAGTGGAACGCCGGCGTCGGCGAGGACGGCAGGCTGACGCTCGCCGAGACGGCGTCGCAGCGGTGAGCCGGCTCGTCGTCAACGTCGACGGGGGCGCCCGCGGCAACCCCGGTCCGGCGGCAATCGGGGTCGTCGTCCGCGACGGCGGTGGCGAGGTGCTGGAGAAGGTGGGGGAGAAGATCGGCGAGGCGACCAACAACGTCGCCGAGTACAGGGCGCTGCTGCGAGGGATCGAGCTGGCCGCTGCGCACGGCGGGACCGACTTAGAGCTGATCGGCGATTCGGAGCTGGTTGTGCGGCAGGTCGAAGGCCGCTACAAAGTCAAAAACGCGGGGATCAAACCACTGCACCAGGAGGTGAAGCGGGCGCTTCAGGACTTCGATGCCTGGTCGATCCGCCACGTGCGGCGCGCCGAGAACTCCGACGCCGATCGCCTCGTCAACGAAGCCCTGGACGGGGTGCTGGATGGCTGACCGGCCCGAGCGCCCCACCGAGCCGATCGACCCCGGCGTCGACATCGGCCATGTCCACCTCAAGGTCGCCGATGTCGACCGCGCTCTCGACTTCTACTGCGGCATCCTCGGCTTCGAGCTGATGCAGCGCTGGGGCGCCGACGCGGCCTTCATCTCCGCCGGCGGCTACCACCACCACATCGGCCTCAACTCCTGGTCCTCGAAAGGCGGCTCACCGCCCGCGCCCGGGACCACCGGCCTTTTCCACACGGCGATCCGCTATCCGACCCGTCGCGCCCTCGCCGACGCGCTGCGGCGGCTGGTCGAGGCGCGCTGGCCGCTGGAAGGCGCCTCCGACCACGGCGTCAGCGAGGCGCTCTACCTCGCCGACCCCGACCGCAACGGCGTCGAGCTCTACTGGGATCGCCCGCGCGATGAGTGGCCACGGCCGCCGGAGGGGGAGGGGGTCCAGATGGGGACTTTCCCCCTCGACCTCGACAATCTGATGGCGGAGTTGGAGGACTGAGGAGGACGGAAGGAAATGGCGCGACGCGGAGGAGGAGCAGTAGGCAGCCGTGGCCAGGGAAAACGACGGTGCCGAATCGGGGAAGGGCCCTTCCTCTGCGTCGCGCCAGGGGATGGATCAATGTGGGAACGCTCGCTAGTTACCCACAACTCAGTAGGACAAACATCAGTACCCAGATAAATATTCTTTTCTAAGCTAATTGCGGATGAACGGGCCGCGCCCCGCCAATCTGACTGGCGGAGCGCGGTGGTGCAGGGAAATCCCCTGTCTGAACGCCTCAGTGAGACAGGTAAGTGGCCCCGACGACCCCAGCCATTGCGGCATAGCCGGCCTTGGTGGGGTGAATGTCGGCTTCCGGGCTTGCCGGGTTGAATACGCCACCCGGGCACATGGCCGTGAAGACGCAGACCGTGGCGATGTCTCCCGCTTCCGGGCCGCCGTGGGTGCCCGAGAAGTTGATCACCTTCGTCGTGTTCGCGAAGCCGACCCCATAGGCCGCGGCCACGCTTTTCAGCGCGCCGTTGAGCGCTTCGACCGTCGCGTCTCCGGTGCCTTCCGGTTTCAGCACCGTCGGGAAGGGGTTGTACTGCGAGACGAAGATGATCTTCGCTTCCGGTGCGGCCGCGCGAAGCTGAGCCAGGATGAACCCGACGTTCGCGACGACGTGCCCGATCTCGGCTTCGACCTGTTCCGGGCTGCAGGTGAACGTCGCCGGGAAGCCGCAGGTGTGGCCGAGGAACTGGAGGATGTCGTTGGCGCCTATGTCGAGCGTGATCGTGCCGACTCCGGGTTCTTTCGCGATCGCCAGCGCGTCTTCGAGCTGCGTGCCGGGGTAGGAGTGGTGTAGGAACGCCTTCGGGAAGGGGCTTCCGGTGGGGCCGCCGGCGCAGAACCCAGGCCCGAACGCGCCGGAGCCTTTGATCATCGTTTCGGTGGTCTCGCCCGGGCAGCCGTCGTTGACGATCTGCAGTTTGGGGTTCAGCAGCTTCAGCGTCGCGCCGAAGTCATCGACGTAGCCGTCGTTGAAGTTTTTCGCTTCGACGAAGCCTTTGGTTTTCAGTTCTTCCTGGAACTGGGCTTGGTGGTAGCCGTAGGCAAGCGAATCGCCTAGCGCGAGATAAGTGCTTCCGACGCCGGCGGCGCCGGCGGCCGGGGCAAGCGCGAGCGCTCCGAATGCAGCAAGAACAACAACGCACACGAACAAGCGCGTGCAAACGCGATGCAGGGCAGACATGTCCTCTCCCTAGTTTCGACTGATTTCCAGAGCTGAGATTTATTACTCAGCTCAAGCTTTGCCAATCGAACCTAGCGAATACCGAAACATCCAACAAGCGGGAGACGTGGCCCTTCCGGCGACTGAAAGCGCCGATACTCCCGAGATCGACCGTCCTCCGCCGTGGGCGACCCTATTCTTGCCCGCCCTTGTACGACGACTCTCAGCACCTGATCGGCCCCGGGGCGCGTGCCCGGTCGCTTCCAGATTGGCCCGACGCCCGGCCCCTGCGCTCGTGGCAGGAGGAGGCGACCGAGGCCGTACGGGCGCACTCCGGCACCAGTTTCTTGGCCTCGGCCACGCCGGCGGCGGGCAAGACCACGTTCGGCTTGCACATCGCCCACCGGATGCTGAGCGCCGGGTTCGTCTCGCGCGTAGTCGTCGCCGGGCCGACCACCCACATCTGCCGCCAGTGGGCCGCCGACGCGGGCCGCTACGGCATCGACCTCGAGCCGAACAGGCCGAACTCGGACGGGCCGGAGTCGGCCGACTTCCACGGCGTTGCCGTCACCTACCAGACGATCGCGGCCGGCCCGGAGACGCACCGGCTGGCCGCCGCCCGCCGGTCGACCCTGCTGATCGCCGACGAGCCGCACCACATGGGCGACCTGGCCGCCTGGGGGCTGCAAACCCGCAAGGCCTTCGACGGCGCCCGCTTCCGGCTGCTCCTCTCGGGCACGCCCTTCCGCTCCGACAACTCGGCCATTCCCTGGGTCACCTACGACGAGGACGGCCTCAGCCAGGCCGACTACGTCTACGGCTATCCGCAGGCGCTGGTCGACCGGGTCTGCCGGCCGATCACCTTCCTTCCGTACGACGGCGAGATGGAGTGGCTCTCGGACGGACGTCTGCGCAGCGCCGACTTCGACCTTGTCTTGCCGGCGGCGGAGTCGGCCCGGCGCCTTCGGACTGCGCTCAACCCGGAGGGCGAGTGGATGGGGGAGGTGCTGCGCGACGGCGATGCGAGGCTGGGCGAGGTGCGCGCCGAGGGGCACCCCGACGCTGGTGGCCTCGTCATCGCCTCCGATCAGGATCACGCGCGGGCGATCGCAGCCCGGCTCGCGTCGATCTCGGGGGAGAAGCCTGAGCTGGTGATGAGCGACGAGCCGGGTGCCAGCCGGCGCATCGCCGAGTTCGCCTCCTCCGATCGGCGCTGGCTGGTCTCGGTCCTGATGGTCTCCGAGGGCGTCGACATCCCCCGCCTGCGGGTCGGTGTTTATGCGACGGCGGCCCGGACCGAGCTCTTCTTCCGCCAGGTGGTCGGCCGCTTCATCCGCACCACTCCGGGCGGTCCGCGCCGCCAGATGAGTTACCTCCTGATGCCGGCCGACCCGCGGCTGAAGGCCCTCGCCCACGAGATCGAGCTGGAGCGCCGCCACGCGCTCGACCTCTCGCCAACCGGCGAGGAGGAAGAAGACCAAGAGATAGACGACGATCCCGAGCGAGGCGAGCCGGGGGGCGGCTTCGCTGCCCTCAGCTCGGGCGGCGCCGAGCTGGACGAGGCGATCATGAGCGAAACCGCCCTTCAGCTCTTCCCGACCGACGATCCCAAGCCGGCGGCGAGAGCGACCGCCATCGCCGGCCCCGAGGCCCAGCCGGAGGACCGCGAGCCCGAGCGCGAGTCGGCCTACGCCACCCGAGAGCGCCTCCGCGCCGAGCGCAGCCGCCTAGTCGCCAAAGTCGC
>JBQCEW010000330.1:0-3549 GCA_051959815.1 Solirubrobacterales bacterium | reverse complement strand
GATTTCGCCGGTTGGGAGATGCCGGTGCAGTACGAGGGGATCCGCGAGGAGCACTCGGCGGTACGGCTGCACGCCGGCATGTTCGACGTCTCTCACATGGGCCAGGTGGAGGTCGAGGGGCCGGGGGCGCTCTCATTCCTGCAACGGGTGCTCTCAAACGACGTTGCCAAAGTTCACATCGGCGGCGCCCAGTACTCCTGCCTCTGCAACGAGGACGGCGGCGTCATCGACGACCTATTCGCCTACCGGCTCGGCGGCGACCGCTTCCTGATCGTCACCAACGCCGCCAACCACGAGGCCGACCTTGAGTGGCTCGGCCGCCAGAGCCGTCAGTTCGACGCGATCGTCCGCGACGTTGCCGACCGCTACGCGATGCTGGCGGTGCAGGGACCGCACGCGCGGGCGGTGCTGAGCCAGACGCTGGGGATCGAGCTGCCGCCGCGCTTCCACGTCACCCACCTCCAGGTCGGCCGCCGCCCGGCGCTCGCCTGCGGCACCGGCTACACCGGCGAGGACGGGGTCGAGCTGCTGATCGACCCGGAGGTCGCGCCCCCGATCTGGGTGGAGCTGCGCGAAGCCGGAATCGTCCCCTGCGGTCTCGGCGCGCGCGACACGCTGCGGCTGGAGGTCTGTTACCCGCTGCACGGCAACGAGCTGACGCCCGAGCGCAACCCGATCGAGGCCGGTCTCGGCTGGTGCTGCAAGGAGGAGACGGGGTTCGTCGGCTCGGAGGCGATCGCCCGTGCCCGCGCCGAGGGGACGGCGGAGAAGCTGGTCGCCTTCGAGATCGAGGGCCAGGGGATCCCGCGCGAAGGCAACCCGGTGATGCGGGACGACGAGCAGGTCGGAGCCGTCACCAGCGGCACCTACGCCCCCTCGCTCGAGCTCGGGGCCGGGATGGCCTACGTGAAGTCGGAGCTTGCGGAAGTTGGGACCGAGGTCGAGATCGACGTGCGCGGCAAGCGCCGTCCCGCCCGGATAGCTTCCAAACCCCTCTACGCGAAAAGGAGCTGAGCCTTGGCACCCGGATCATCCGAAGGCACCTACCCCGACGACCTGCGCTACCACGAGGAACACGACTGGGCCCGGATCGAGGGGGACCAGGCGACCCTCGGGATCACCTGGTACGCCCAGGACTCGCTCGGCGAGGTTGTCTTCTTCGACCCGCCCGAGGTGGGGGCCACGATCCAGAAAGATTCTTCCTACGCCGAGGTCGAGTCGGTGAAGGCGGTCAGCGACGTGATCGCGCCGCTGTCGGGGGAGATCGTCGAGGTCAACGACGCGCTCCAGGACACGCCGGAGAAGGTCAACGAGGACCCCTACGGCGAGGGCTGGCTGGTCGAGGTCAAGCTGACCGCGCCGGAGGAGGCCGAGACGCTTCTCGGCGTCGAGGAATACCGCAAGTTGCTGGACAACTAGACGCGAAGCCCGGCAGGCCGGTTCCCTAGCATCAGGCGGGTGACTCGCTACACCTCAGCGACCCCCGACGACCGTCGGGAGATGCTCGACGCGATCGGCGCCGGTGCGGTCGACGAGCTCTTCGAGCAGATCCCCGTGGAGCTGCGCTTGGGGCGGCCGCTGGCGCTGTCGGAGGGGATGTCGGAGGCGGAGGTCTACGAGCGGCTGAGCGCGCTGGCCGCCCGCAACGCGGACGCCGAGGAGCAGGTCTGTTTCGTCGGCGCCGGGATGTACGACCACTACGTGCCGGCGATCGTCGACGCGATTACCTCGCGCAGCGAGTTCCTCACCCCGTACACGCCCTACCAGCCGGAGATCTCGCAGGGCGGGCTGCAGGTGATGTTCGAGTTCCAGACGGCGATGTCGGAGCTGACCGGGCTGCCGGTCTCCAACGCGGGTCTCTATGAGGGCCCCTCGTCGCTGGCCTCGGCCGGGTACCTGGCGATCGGCGCGACCAAGCGCAGGCGCTTCGTCGTCTCCCGCGGCGTCCACCCGCACAGCCGCGAGACCCTGCGGACCTACTCGGTCGGCTTCGGCGCCGAGGTGGTCGAGGTCGGGATCGAGGGGGGACTGACCGACGCTGCGGCGCTGACCGAGGCGGTCAATGACGAGACCGCCGCCGTCTTCCTGCAGAGCCCGAACTTCCTCGGCGCGGTCGAGGACGTCGAGGCGCTCGGCGCGGCGGCGAAGGAGCACGGAGCGCTGCTGGTCGTCGCCTGCGATCCGATGACCCTGGGGATCCTCAAGCCGCCCGGAGAGTGCGGCGCCGACATCGCCCTCGGCGAGGGGCAGCCGCTGGGCAACCGCCTCGACTTCGGCGGCCCGTCGTTTGGCTTCTTCTGCGCGACCGAGGAGCAGATCCGCCGCATGCCGGGACGGATCGCCGGCGAAACCGAGGACGTCGACGGGCGTCGCGGCTTCGTCCTGGCGCTGCAGACGCGCGAGCAGCACATCCGCCGCGAGAAAGCCACCAACAACATCTGCACCGCCCAGGCGCTGAACGCGCTCGGGGCGATGGTCCACCTCGCCTGGCTCGGCCGGCAGGGGTTCCGTGAGCTGGGAGAGCTGCTGGTGCAGCGGACCGCTTACGCGCGCGAGCGCCTGGCGAGCGTGAGCGGCGTCGAGCTGTTGCACGAGGCCCCGGTCGCCCGCGAGTTCGCGGTGCGGTTGGACGCGCCTGTCGACAAGGTCCTCGACCGCGTCGCCGAGCGGGGCATTGCCGCCGGCTATCCCCTAGCCCGCGAGTACCCCGAGTTCGAAAACGGCCTCCTAGTAGCAATCACCGAGCGCCGTACGAAAGCCCAGATCGACGACTTGGCCGAGGCGCTGGAGGCAGCCATCAGCGCAGAGCGTGGTTCCTTTGTCGGCCCGGACACGACTAAGGAACCACGAGTCGGGGGGGCGGCCTGATGGCGCTGACAGAGACCCCGATGCAGGCGGAAAAGGCGCAGACGATCTTCGAGAAGTCGAAGCCGGGCCGGCGCGCGGCGGCGCTGCCCGACGTGGAAGTGCCGGAGAAGTCGCTTGACGAGCTGATTCCCTCGAACCTGCTGCGCTCCGAGCCGCCGCGACTGCCGGAGATCGCCGAGCCGGAGATCGTCCGCCACTACAACCGGCTCTCGCGCCGCAACTTCGACCTCGACACTGGCTTCTACCCGCTCGGCTCCTGCACGATGAAGCACAACCCGCGCCTCAACGAGCGGGTGGCGGCGCTGCCGGGCCACGCGCGCCTGCACCCGGCGCAGGACCCGAAGCGCGCCCAGGGCGCGCTGGAGCTGATGTGGCTGCTGCAGGAGTCGCTGAGCGAGATCTGCGGCCTACCGCACGTCAGCCTGCAGCCCAGCGCCGGCTCCCACGGCGAGCTCGCGGGCCTGCTGCTGACCCGCGCCTACCACGCCGACCGCGGCGAACAGCGGACCAAGGTGCTGGCGCCCGACACCTCCCACGGCACCAACCCGGCCTCGGTGACGATGGCCGGCTAAACGGTGGTCAAAGTCGCCACCAACGAGCGCGGCGGCGTCGACATGGACGACCTGCGGGCGAAGATCGCCGAGGACCCCGACGACGTCGCCTGCCTGATGCTCACCAACC
>JBQCEW010000329.1:0-3344 GCA_051959815.1 Solirubrobacterales bacterium | reverse complement strand
GGTGTTGAAGGCGCCGGCGAGGCCGCGATCGCCGGTGATCAAGACGATCCCGACCCGTTTCACGTTCTCGCGCTCGACCAGGACCGGGACCCGCGGGATGCCACCCGCCTGGGCGGCAGCTCGCCGGGTCAGTTTCCGGATTCCCTCGGCGTAGGGCCGCAGGTCGGAGATCCGCTGTTCGGCCCGGCGCACGCGCGCCGCGGCGACCATCTCCATCGCCCGCGTGATCTTGTTGATGTTCTTAACCGACGCGATGCGGTTTTTGACTTCCTTCTGCGATGCCATGAGGGACTCCGCTCCCTGGCGCTAGGCCGGGGTCGCCGCCTCCTCGTTCTCGGTCGTTTCCGAAGCGGTCTCCGCGCCGGGGGTACGGCCCGGGGCCTCGCGCTCCTCTTTGGAGTGGATGCGGTCGGACTCGCCGGCCTCGAGCGGCTCGCCATCCTCGTCGAAGTCGGGGCCGAAATCGTCGACGAAGTCGGCGATCGCCTTGCCGAGCGCCTCCTCGTCCTCGTCGGAGAGCTTGCCGCTCTCTTCGATCCGGTTCAGCAGCTCTTTGTTCTCGGAGTGCAGGCGGACCCGCAGGTCGGCGAGGAACTCGGCCACCCGGTCGACTTTGACCCGGTCGAGGTAGCCGCCGGTGCCCGAGTAGATCGAGGCCACCTGGTCGGCGACGCTGAGCGGCTCGCGCTCTTTCTGTTTCAGCAGCTCGACCAGGCGCTGGCCGCGGTTGAGCTGTTTCTGCGTTTCCGGGTCGAGCTCGGAGCCGAACTGGGCGAAAGCCTCGAGGTCGCGGTACTGGGAGAGATCGAGGCGCAGTTTCCCGGCGACCTTCTTCATCGCCTTCGTCTGCGCGTTACCGCCGACACGGGAGACCGAGATGCCGACGTTGATCGCCGGTCGCACACCCGAGTAGAAGAGGTCCGACTCGAGGAAGATCTGGCCGTCGGTGATCGAGATGACGTTGGTCGGGATGTAGGCGGAGACGTCGGAGGCCTGGGTCTCGATGATCGGCAGCGCCGTCAGCGAGCCGGCGCCCTGGGCGTCACTCAGCTTCACCGCCCGCTCCAGCAGGCGCGAGTGCAGGTAGAAGACGTCGCCGGGGTACGCCTCGCGGCCCGGCGGGCGCCGCAGCAGCAGCGACATCTGCCGGTAGGCGTAAGCGTGCTTGGTGAGGTCGTCGTAGACGCAGAGCGCGTGTTTGCCCTGGTAGAGGAAGTGCTCGCCCATCGCGCAGCCGGCGTAGGGGGCGATGTACTTGATCGGGGCGGCCTCGTCGGCGGGAGCGGCGACGATGATGGTGTTCTCCATCGCCCCGTTCTCCTCGAGGATCTCTTTCAGCTGGACGACCGTCGACATCCGCTGGCCGATCGCCACGTAGATGCAGACGAGGTCCTTGTCCTTGTTGTTGATGATCGTGTCGATCGCGATCGCGGTCTTGCCGGTCTGGCGGTCGCCGATGATCAGCTCTCGCTGGCCGCGGCCGATCGGGATCATCCCGTCGATCGCCATCAGGCCGGTCTGCACCGGTTCCTCGACCGGCTGGCGGTGGACGACGCCGGGAGCTTTGAACTCAGCCGGGCGGGTCTCGGTGGTCTGGATGTCGCCGCGGTCGTCGAGCGGGCGGCCGAGCGGGTCGACCATGCGGCCGAGCAACTGCTCGCCGACGGGGATCTCCAGCAGGCGGCCGGTTCGTTTGACCGTGTCGCCCTCGACGATCTTGTCCCACTCGCCGAAGAGCACGGCGCCGACGTTGTCGGCCTCGAGGTTCAGCGCCAGGCCGGTGACGCCGTGCCCGAGTTCGAGCATCTCCAGCGCCATGCAGTTGTCGAGCCCGTGAATGCGGGCGATGCCGTCGGCGACGGACAGGACCGTCCCGACCTCGCTGAGGTCGGCGGAATCGGTCTCCAGTCCCTCGATCCGCTCTCGCAGAATGCTTGCGATCTCGTCGGGCTTGATCTCCATCGGGTGCTCTTGCCTCCTTACGCCGCGCTCGCGACGCTCTTTCGAAGTTTCTCCAGGCGACTACGGATGCTCGCGTCCAGAACCATGTTGCCGACCTGCAACACGATGCCTCCGAGGATGTCCCCGTCGACCCTGCTCGAGAGGTCGACTTTCTCCCCGGTCTGACGTTCGACCTCCTCGCCGATCTTGGCGACGACGGCCGGGTCCAAATCAACGGCGCTGGTGACGGTGACGTCGATGCGGCGGTTCTCCTCCTTCCAGAGCTGGTCGAACTCGCGCCGGATACGGAAGATCTCAGTCATCCGGTGCTTGTCGACGAGCAGCTCGAGGAAGTTGATCAGCTCGGGCTCGGCACCCGTGATCCCCCGCTCGATGCCCTCCCCCTTCTCCGCCGAGGAGAGGTAGGGGCTAAAGAAGAAGACCTGCAGCTCGCGGTTGCGGTCGACCTCGTCAGCGAACTGGCCGAGCTGCTGTTGCAGCGCGTCCAGCTTGCCTTTGTCGCGGCCGACCTCAAAGAGGGCCTCCGCGTATACGCGAGCCACGTCGGCCATCGTCTAGTTGTTCTCCGATCCGGAGAGGGCCGAGAAGTCGACCTCCGACAGCGCCTCCTCGACGAGCCGTTTCTGGTCGTCGGGGTTGAGCGATTTGCGGGTTACCCGCTCGGTGGCGAGCACGGTGAGGTTGGCGACCTCCGCTCGGATCTGGTCCAGCGAGCGGCGCGTCTCCGCCTCGATGTCGCGTTTGGCGGCCTCGACCAGCTCCTCGCGTTTCTCGCGACCCGCGGCGGCAGCCTCGGCTTCCGCCGTCTCGGCCGACTTGCGGGCGCGGGCCATGATGTCGTCAGCCTGCTCCCGCGCCTCGGCGAGGCGAGACCGGTACTCGGCCAGCAGCTCGTCCGATTCCTTGCGCTGCCGTTCGGCGGCCTCGATCGACTCGTTGATCGCGTTGGCGCGTTTGTCGAGCGCTTCCTGGATTTTCGGGAAGGCGACCTTGCTCAACACCCACATCGTGATCAGGAACAGAATCAGCGTCCAGATCATCAGGCCGAGGCCTGGGGAGACCAGGAAGCTGCCGCCGCTTTCCTCCTTCGCGACGGGGAGCGCCGCTATGTAACCGAGCAGCTCCATCGACCTACGAGAGGAAGAACGCGATCAGGCCGAAGATGAAGGTGTAGAAGGCGACCGCCTCGGTCAGCGCGAAGCCGAGCCAGCGGATGCTTTCCAGGTCGCTTTTCATCTCCGGCTGGCGGGCGACCGACTCGATCTCCTTGCCGAAGATGAAGCCGACGCCGATGCCGGCGCCGATCGAGCCGAGCCCGGCGCCGACGCCGAGGGCGATCGCCTTGCCGGCCGATTCGATCCCTTCGTCGGAGATCGCGGCGG
>JBQCEW010000328.1:0-2650 GCA_051959815.1 Solirubrobacterales bacterium | reverse complement strand
GACGTCGCGCTCGAAGATCTCCTCGACGGTGAGCCGTCCCAGCTTCTTGCCTTCGTCACTGGAGAGCTCGATGACGTCGCCGACCGCGCAGTCGAGGTCGGTCGCCAGGGTGATCGGGATCGGCCAGTACTCGCCGTCGGCGGTCCGCATCTCGCTGCAGACGCGCTCCCAGTCGGCGGAGCCCTGGAAGCCGGTCAGCGGCGCGAAGCCGCCGTTGCCGATCATCTCGAAGTCCGCGGTGTGGCGCTCGGAAAGGGTCAGGGACAACTCAGCCATGGTCTCGCTCATCTGCTCGTTTCACCAATCGGGGAGGAATTAGGGATGGTCAGGAAATAACGGGAAGTTGCGCCGCTTTTTTGCGTGTCTGGACGCTTAGTTGATTCCGCACTCGGTCTTCGCCAAGCCGCTCCAGCGGCCCTCGCGAAGGTCACCGCCGGGTTCGACCGGCTTGGTGCAGTGGGTGCAACCGATCGACGGATAGCCGCGATCGTGGAGCGGGTTGTACGGAAGGTGGTGCTCACGGATGTAGTTCCAGACGTCGCGCTCGGTCCAGTCCGCAAGCGGGTTCAGCTTCCAGAGGTTGAAGCGCTTGTCCCAGCCGAACTTCGGGGTGCCGGAACGACTGCTGGAGTCTGCCCGGCGGACGCCGGCGACCCAGCAGTCTACGGAAGAGAGGGCGCGGCGCATCGGCTCGACCTTGCGGATCCCGCAGCAGGCGTCGGGGTCGCGGTTCCACAGCTCGGGGCCGTGCTCGGCCTCCTGCTCCTCGAGGGTGAGGTTGTGGAAGCGGTCGAACTCGATTCCCAGCGCCTCGGCGAGGCGGTCGCGGGTCTCGTAGCTCTCCTCGAAGAGGACCTCGGTGTCGAGGTAGAAGAAGCGCGCCTCAGGGTTGATCGTGCTCGCCAGATGCGCGGTCACCGAGCTCGTTTTCTGGAACGAGCAGGCGATGTAGTGCCGCTCGCCGAAGTTCTCGAACATCCACTCGATCGCCTCCTGCGCGGTGCTCTGCTCGAGGTCGGCGGCGATCGCCTCGTGATCGAGGTCCGCAGGTGTGGGGACGGTTCCAGACAGGGTGACGGGAGGGGGTTTCATCGCTCCGCGAAGGCGCGAGTCAGATCGCGCACTCTCCCTCGCCGCGCACGACCTCGTACGGGCTCGATCGGTTCCAGTCGATGAAGTCCTGCATCGTCTCGAGGCTGAACTCGGACGGCAGGGTCAGCTCCTTAGCCGCCGCTTCGAAGGGCTCGGCGCCGACTCGCTCGACGAAGGCGTTGAACTCCTCTCCCTCGTTGCGCTCGCTCTCGTACAGACGCACCCAGCGCTCGACCGCCTCCGGCACCCGTTTGGCGGGCAGCCGCGATTTCAGCCGCTTGCCGAAGACGACCTCGCCGCCCTCGAAGTTGCCGCCGATGTGCGGGATGTAGGCCGGCATCTGGCGGCCGCCGACTTTCAGCGAGGCGCCGTAGAAGCCGATGTTGGCGATGTGGTGCTGGCTGCAGCCGTTCGGGCAACCGCTCATTTTGATGTGGATGCGCTTGGTCAGCTCATCCGTGATCTGCATCGAGGTGACCCGCTCCTTGATCGCCCGGTTGAGGCCCATCGAGGAGGTGATCCCGAGTTTGCAGCTGTCGGTGCCGGGGCAAGAGACGACGTCGGTGATCTCGCGGGCGCCGGCCTCGCCGAGGCCGAGGGCGGTGAGCCGCTCCCAGACGTCGTAGAGGGCCTCGTCGCGGACCCAGCGCAGGACGAAGTTCTGCTGCACCGTGGAGCGGGCAGAGCCGCCGGTGAACTCGCGCATGATCTGGGCGAGGCCGCGGAACTGCTCCGGGGTGAGGTCGCCGCGGGTGACCTTGACCTCGACGGTCGAGAAACCCTCTTGGCGCTGCGCCTGGACGTTGCCGGCGAGGAAGCGCTCGAACTCGGTGCGGTCGCCGTTCGGCGAGGACGGGGCGAGCGGCGCCTCGGGGGCGTTCGCCTCCTCGTCGGGGGCATAGCTGAGGCGCTCGACCAGCTCGGGGCCGAATTCGCGCTCCTCGACCCAGTCGCCCTGGAGCTCCTCCTCGACCTGCTCGCGGAAGGCGTCGATGCCGATTTTGTCGATCAGGACCTTGATCCGGGCGCGGGCGCGGTTGACGCGCAGCCAGTCCTGGCGGTCGAAGATGCGGAGAGCAGCCTCGGCAACCTTGAGGTAGTCGCCGTTGTCGGCCTCGACGAACTCGTAGAGAGTCGGGGCGACACGGGCCATGATCGAGGTGCCGCCGCCGACCCGGACCTCGAAGCCCTTGACGCCGTCCTTTTCGCGGGAGAGGAAGGCGATGTCGTGGATGCCGCTGATCGCCCGGTCCTCGGCGGATCCGGTGAACGAGGTCTTGATCTTGCGCTGCATCAGCTGCGTCGTCGGGTGGCGGACGAAGTAGCGGACGTAGGCGGTGCCGTAGGCGGTGGGGTCGAAGACCTCGTCGGCGGCGACGCCGGCCCAGGGGTCGCCGGTGACGTTGCGGATCGTGTTGCCGCAGCCCTCGCGGCTGGAGAGCCCGGACTCCGCGAGCTCGCGGATGTAGGAGGCGGAGTCCCGCAGTGGGACGTGGTGGACCTGGATGTTCTGGCGCGTCGTGATGTGCCCCTTCTTGAGCGGCACGAACTGCTCGAT
>JBQCEW010000327.1:0-2825 GCA_051959815.1 Solirubrobacterales bacterium | reverse complement strand
CGTCGGCGCGGACGCTGACCGGCACCATCGCCCGCAGCTCCAGCCCCTCGGTGTCGTGGCCGCGGGCGCGCAGGTAGCGGCCGAGGGCGCCGGCGACGATCGAGAGGATGACGTCGTTGACGGTGCCGCCGTGGGCGTTTTTAACGCGCTTGAGTTCAGCGAGGTCCGCCTGCGTCATCTGGAAGCGCCGGTGGGGCCCGATCTCGACGTTGAAGACGGTGTTGGGGGCGGCGATCCCGGCGCTGACCGCTTTCGAGGTGGCGCCGATGCCCTGTAGCACCTGTCGCGGGCCGCGCAGCGCCGCGCGAAAGCCGCGGTAGATCTCCTTCGGGCTCGTCATCCGCTCCTTCAGCGCTTCGCCGAGAAGCTGCATGTCGGTCGGTTCGGGGGTCGCGAGCCAGGGAGGCGCCTTGTCCGGCGTGCCCTGCGGCTCGGGGTCGAGGTCGAAGAGGACGGTGGTGATGTCGACGCCGGAGACGCCGTCGACCAGCGCGTGGTGGCTCTTGCCAACGATCGCGAAGCGTTCGTCGGTCAGGCCCTCGACCAGCCACAGCTCCCAGAGCGGCTTCGAGCGGTCGAGCTGCTGGGAGAAGATCCGCGAGGCAAGGTTGCGGAGCTGCTCGTCGGAGCCCGGCGCCGGCAGCGCGGTTTGCCGCACGTGGTAGTCGAGGTTGAGGTGCGGGTCGTCGACCCAGACCGGCCGGCTCTGGCCGAAGGGGACGAAGCGCAGCTTCTGGCGGAAGCGGGGGACCAGGTGCAGGCGCGAGGCGATGTGGTCGCGGAACTCCTGGTGGGTCGGCGCCTCGCCTTCGAAGACGCTGACCGAGGCGACGTGCATGTGGGCGCCGGAGCGCTCCAGGTGCAGGAAGGAGGTGTCCAGGCCGCTGAGTCGTTCCGGTCGCGTCACTTCAGACATGTTCGCATAGCTGTCTAGCCCGGATGCAAAGGGCTTAAACCGCATGGCAGAGCGGAATCCGAAGGGAACGTTGCAGATTTTGATGCAGTTAGCGATTTATGTGCGCCTGCTCACATATGCGCTCCGAAGGGCCTCCTAGCGTGTTCCACCTCAGAACGAGCTAAACGACCTGCCGAGTCCTTCGCGCCTTACGCGGGGGAGCGGGGGACCCACTGCCGCGCTTGGCGCGGCCGGGGCGAATCGGGTGGCGAGCCGCCCGTAGCGGGAGCCGGAAGCGCCGGCGACTGCGAGCCCGTCAGCTAACCCCGTAGGCGGACAGAAAGAGAGCTGACACGTACATGCGAAGACTTCTGCCCGCGGTGGCGGCTGCCGCTGCGCTTTCGATCGGCCTGGCGCCGGCGGACGCGCAGCCCGCGAGCCATCAGCGCCACGAGCGGTCGCGCTCCTACGTCGCCCTGCACCTCTCGGCGCACTCGCTGCTGAAGGGGAACGGACTGGCGGTGCGCGGCAAGGTGCGGCCGAGCGGCCGGCACCTGGTCAAGCTCGTCTTCCGCGGCCCGGATGGGGGCGTGCGGAAGGTGATGACGAAGATCAACGGGACTTTCCGGCTGCGCTGGGAACCGAGCGCACCCGGCAGCTATGCGGTGCGCGCTTACGGCGTGCACGACCGCCGCACCAGCGGCTCCAAGAGCCCCGCGCGCAAGCTAACCACCTACCGCCTGGCCGGAGCGTCCTACTACGGCCCCGGCCTCTACGGCAACGGCGTCGCCTGCGGCGGGACGCTGATGCCCGGGACGATGGGCGTCGCCAACAAGACGCTCCCCTGCGGGACGATGGTGAAGCTGCGCTACCACGGCCGCACCGTGACGGTCCCCGTAATCGACCGCGGCCCCTACGTCGCCGGCCGCGACTACGACCTAACGACCGCCGTCAAGCAAAAACTCGGCTTCCCAGGGGTCGGAACCGTCCTGGCAAGCCGTTAGGCAATCGCGTGGTTCTTTTGTCGTCTCCTGCACGACAAAGGAACCACGCTTTCCATTCCACGACGTGATGGACCATCGCGTGGTTCCTTTGTCGGCTCACACCCGACTAAGGAACCACGACTTAGCTTGCGAGCCCGAGCCGGAGCTGGCCGTCAGTCGGCTCCGGCTCGGCCGCTTCGCCGGAGTCGAAGGAGGCGACGCGGACGCCGAGCAGGCGCACCGGCCGCTGCGGGTCGTAGGCACGCAGCAGGTCGAGCGCGACCGGGCGAACGACCGCCGGGTCGTTGGTCGGCGAGTCGATCGTGTGGGAGCGGGTGACGTTGGTCCAGTCGTCGAGGCGGATCTTGATCCCGATCGTGCGCCCCTCGAGCTCTCGTTTGCGCAGTCGCCGGCAGAGCTCCTCGGAGAGCTCGGCGATGTGCCGTTCCAGCTCCGAGCGCTGGGTGACGTCGACGTCGAAGGTGATCTCCGTCGATTGCGATTTGGTCTCGTGTTCGGGTGTGATCGGGGTGGAGTCGAGCAGGTTGCCCCGCGCGTGCAGCCAGGCGCCGGATCGCGGACCGAAGGCGTCTTCCAGCTCCTTCCGCTCCCGCTGCCTTAGGTCGGCAAGCGTCCGAATGCCCATGGACTCCAGGCGCGAGACCGTCTTTGGCCCGATCCCGGGAATGAGCCCGGGGGAGTGGCCGGCAAACCGCTCCAGCGCCTGCTGCCGCGAGAGGACCACGAGGCCACGCGGCTTCCCCAGCTCGCTGGTGATCTTCGCCAGCATTCGCGACTCCGAGATACCGACCGAGCAGGTCAGCTGCGTCTCGGCCTGGATCTCAGTAGCGATTCGCCGCATCACCGCCTTGGGCGAGAACAGCCCCGTCAGGTCCAGATAGGCCTCGTCCAGCCCCACAACCTCAACGACCTCCACATTCCGCCGC
>JBQCEW010000326.1:0-2689 GCA_051959815.1 Solirubrobacterales bacterium | reverse complement strand
TCGGTTCGGCCCTGCGGGAGCGCCTGCAGGTGAGCGACCTTGTGGCGAAGCTCCGAGCGGAGACCGGCAACAGGAGCGAGGTGGACGAGCAGATGGAGCGGCTGGTGATGGAGCTGGCTGCGAGCTCACATCACTCTCTCACCTGCCTCGAATTTTTTGCGAAGCTCGATGTTGAACGCTTTTCGCAGGCCTGCGTTGCTCGCCTGGGCAGGGAAAGCTACATCGACCTGCTGGCCCGCGGTCAGCGCGACCTCTCCATGTCTCCCGCTCTCTCCTGGCGCACGGTTAGTGAGTTTCGGGCTCGCTTCCAACTTGATCGCCACCCGTATCCGGCTGTCAACTGAGAATCCGCGGCCCGCTCGACGAAGTCACCTGCGGCTTCGAGCTGATCGAGGCCCCAGACGGCATCCGCAGCAGTCGGGCTTTTATCGGTACGCTTTGTTCTCCGACCAGGCCTTGGGAGGCGCTGTCGGGTAGATAGACAACTACTGAATGGGAGATGGCATGGGGGAAAAGTCTGTTGAGTTTCAGACGTCGCTGGGCGTGAAGGAATGTGGTTTGCGATTCAAATCGGGGATCGAGGGTGGCCGCGGGGCGAGCGCCTGGATCGGGGGCGTGACCGCGAAACTGATCGGCGGTGAGATGCTCAGCTGGTACACCCCGCAGGACAACTCTCCGTTCGCGGCGCTGAACGATGACCCCCCGACCTTCTGCATCGGGGTAGGCGTGCCGAAGGCGCAGGGAGCTCACTCGAACGGGACCAACGTCCACATGTACGTATGGGACCGGGGGAGCCATCGCGACGTTGCGCTCTGGGCGCAGCACTCGCTCACGGGCGGATCGCACGCCACGAAATTGCTCCAGGCCGCCCGCACGTCGGTGGAGGCATAGGCGCGATGGGCCTGTTTCAGCGGCGGCCAGCGACGGTCGTGCCAAGGGAGATCCTGGCTTTGCTTCCCGCCTACGGCGCGGCGATGCTAGACGCTCGCGCCGCCGGCCAACCGGTGAGCGACCCTCGGTTCGAGTGGGGTTCGTTCGCCGGACCCGTTCATACGGAGCTGATGACGGGCGATCGCGATCGCGCCATCGCGGAGGTTTACGAGGCGGCGGTCAGCTCCGAGGACCGAGATGCCGCGATCGTTGGCGCCTACGGGTTGCTGGCGGAGTTCAATCCCGAGCTGGACGACGGCCGCTTCCTCTCCCTCTACGACGAAGCGTTGGAGCGGATGCGCGCCGCCGGCTTCTCCAGCGCACACCTGACCCGCTTCGAGGCCGATCGTTGGATCGCGGTTCACGGCGACCTGACCTCTTTTTGAACGGAACTTTTCCTTTTATTGAATCCGCCTACGAGGCTAATCGCCTAACGTCATCGTCATGGCTCTCCATACCGATATCCCCAGCCGTCGCCAGATCGAGCGTCTCCTGCAGGCGCGGGGGGACAACCTCGTCTCGATTTATCTGCCGACCAGCCCGATCACGCCGGAGGTCGATGGTGACCGGATTGCCTTCAAGAACTTGGCGGCCGAGGCGGTCGCGGAGCTGGATGCGGGCAGTGGCGCCGAGCGCCAGGCGATCGAAGGGGCGCTCGACGATCTCCACGACGACGGTGATTTTTGGGCGGAGCAGGCCCACTCGCTCGCGGTCTTCGCCGACCCCCACGGCCTGCGCAGTTTTCGCCTGCCGAACAGGCTGACGGCGGCGGTCCAGGTCGCCGACCGCTACTACGTGAAGCCGCTGCTGCGCACCGTCACCTTCCCGCAGACGGCCTTCGTGCTGGCGCTTGCCGAGGGCTCGGTGCGCCTGCTCGAGGTGACTCCCGACCTGCCGACCTTCGAGGTGCGCGTTCCCGACCTGCCGGACGACGCGGCGGACGCCGTCGGCAAGGCCTCGATCACCGACCGCTCCCCGGCCCGGCGGCTGCAGGGCACCGAGGGTCGCAAGACGCTGGTCCGCAGCTACGCGCGGGCAGTAGACCGGGCGCTGCGGCCGGTGCTGGGCGGCCAGGACGTGCCGCTGATCCTGGCGGCGTCGGAGCCGATCGATGCGATCTTCCGCTCGGTCAATTCCTATCCCCACCTGGCCGACCGCTCGCTGCCGGGCAGCCCCGAGGCGGCGACCGACGCCGAGCTCGGCGAAGCCGCCCGCGCGGTCCTCGACGGCCTCTACGCGGACCAGCTTCGCGATCTCGCGGACCTGTTCGAGCAGCGCTCGGCCGCCGGTCGCACCGCGGTCGAGATCAACGACCTCGGCCGCGCCGCGACCTTCGGCGCCGTCGAAACCCTCTTCGTCGACATCGACGCCAAGCTCGCCGGGACGGTCGACGAGGAGTCCGGCGCGGTCTCGCTCGACGACGTCGAGCAGGCCGGGGACTACGGCATCGTCGACGAGCTCTGCCGTCGCGTCATCCTCGCCGGCGGCACGGTGCTCGCCGTGCGCGCTGCCGAGGTCCCGGGCGGCGGTCCCGCGGCGGCGATCCTGCGGTACCCGGTATAGGCCCCGTCCGCGGTTCAGAACGTGATCGTCCAGCCTTGATCTTGGGCCTGCTCCTTGGTGTAGGAGACGCCCGAGACCTTGGTGCCGGTCGCATCCAGGAGGGTGATGATCCCGCCGTTGTTGCTCAACGCGCAGGGTTTGACCACCGGCACCTCCAAGGTTTTGCCTGCGGCAAGCGGGCCGCCGGGGACGGCGC
>JBQCEW010000325.1:0-4611 GCA_051959815.1 Solirubrobacterales bacterium | reverse complement strand
CGCACGGCGGCGTCGGCGCCAACCTCGCGACCCTGATCACCGAGCAGGCCTTCGACTACCTCGACGCCCCCGTCCAGCGCGTCACCGGCGCCGACGTCCACATGCCCTACTCGAAACGACTCGAGCAGGCCGCGATCCCACATGAGGAGCACGTCGTGCGGGCGGCGCTCGCAACGCTTGAGGGCGCGCGTTAGGACCTACAAATCGTCCCCGCATACCGGAGACAATTTGTAGTCAGCAGGTCTTGCGCGCGCCCGTGACCGCGTTCCAGGCGCGGCCGACGGAGAAGTCGGCGGCGACGCGGAAGATGCCGGGGTGGGAGGCGCGGGCGACGGTCCACTCGCCGCGGCGGAGGATGCAGCCGGCGCCGCGGGCGATAGACCAGTAGGGGGTGAAGTTGACGCGGACGAGGAATTCGCCGGGTTGCTTTACGTCGAGGGCGAAGCCGGAGCGGCCGAACCAGAGGGTTTCGGCCGCCGCGCCGGCAAGCGGGGTGACGAGCGGCTTAGGGTCGCGCACTTCGTAGATGCGCCAGTGCGCTGAGCGGAAGCGCAGGGTCAGGTAAGAGGGCCCGCTGAGGATCAGCCGTCGCTCTGCTTCGGAGGAGTAATCGAGGGGCGCGTCGGGGAGGGCGACGTAGGAGATCGCGTTGGCGCGCAGCCAGGCGCCGTAGGCCGCCGCCGTCAGCTCTTCTTCGTCGTAGAAGAGGTCGTCACGGGTGGTGTCGAGCTGGCGCAGCCAGCCGCGGGCGAGCTCGAACTTCGGCGCCAGGTAGGCCGACTCCCAGTGGTTGGCGGTCGGGGGGACCTCGATCCGCATCCCTTCGGCGTCGTGCGCGCGCAGCCAGCGCGCCGCTGGCTGGAAGTAGGCGGGGGTGGTCGAGGGGTCATCGACCGAGCGGGCGATCTGGACGACGCTCGCGGTCAGCTGCCAGTAGAGGCTGCCGGCGATCGCCAAGGCGAGGAGCGGGGCGAAGAACCAGGCGGGGACCGTGGGCCGCGGCCGGCGCGAGAGCAGGACCGCGGCGAGGACCGGGCCGCCGAAGAGGGCACCGAGACGGACGGCGTTGCCGCCCATCGCGTTCGGGGTGAGCCAGATCAGGGTCGAGGCGAGCAGGTAGCCGGCGAGCACCCGGCGAAGCTGCCGCTCCTCCCGCCGCACGCCCTGGGTGAGGACGAAGGCACCGGCGCACCAGAGCGGGATCGCAATGTAGGAGGAGAAGGCGAAGGGGAACTGGCCGGCTTCGGGGAAGGCGAGGTTGGGGGCGACAGTGAGGACGAGGGCCAGGGCACCGGCGCCGAGCGCGACGCGGCTGAAGCGGCGGCCCGGTTCGACGACGCCGGCGATCAGGACGCCGGCGAGGAAGGCGCCCGCGACGGGGCTGGCGAGCGGGCAGGCCGCGGCGGCGGCGATCGCCAGCGGCGCGCGACCCGTCTGCAGGCAGCGCAGCGCCCCCAGGCCGAAGGCGACGCCGAGGGCGAAGGTGAGCTGCCCGTCGGCGAGCAGGGTGACGACGCCGACCGCAAACCAGAGGGTCGCCCAGCGGGCCTCGGTCCCCCAGCGGTCGCGAACGAGGCGGTCGAAGAAGTAAGAGGAGACCACGACGGCGAGGGTCCCGACGAGTTGCGGTCCGAGCAGCGCCGCCAGCGGCGGGAAGAGAAGGCTGTAGGTGAGGGTGTAGTGGCCGCCGTACCAGGAGCCGTTCCAGATCGCGAGGCCGGCGCGCTGGAAGAGCTCGGTGCGGAAGACCTGCGCGGCGAGATCGCCGACGGGCGGGCTCCAGAGCAGCATCGCGAGCGCCAGCGCGGAGCTGAGCGCGACGGCGGGGAGCCATTCGGGTCGGAGGGCCTTGGACTGGGGGACCATAGGCGCGGCCTAAGAATACGGCGGGCTCCTGCAACGATTCGTAAATGAGCGGTGAGATCCTCGTCGTGCGCTGCGGGCTCGTCCCTTATGAGGAGGCGCGCGAGCTGCAGCGGCAGCTCGAGGCGCGGCGCCAGCGGGACGAGGTCCCGGACGTGCTGTTGCTGCTCGAGCACCCTCCCGTCTACACGCGCGGGCGGCGCTCGCAGCCGGAGGAGCTGCCGATGGGCGCCGAGTGGTACGAAGCGCAGGGGATCGAAGTCCGCGACACCGACCGCGGCGGCCTCGTCACCTACCACGGTCCTGGCCAGCTCGTCGCCTACCCGATCGTCCACCTCGGGGCCTACGGCGACGACGTCCACGCCTACGTGCGCGGCTTGGAGCGGACGATGATCGCCGCGCTCGGCGAGGCCGGCGTCCCGGCCGAAACGCGCGAGGGCCTCACCGGCGTCTGGGTCCCCCGCCCACCAGACCGCCGACGGGACGAAAACCGCCCTATGTATCCGGAAATCGTCCCGTCGGCACAGGGAGGGGCGCGGAAGATCGGGTCGATCGGGTTGCACGTGAGTCGCGGGGTGACGACGCACGGGCTGGCGGTCAACGTCAACAACGACCTGCAGCCGTTCGAGTGGATCGTCCCTTGCGGGATCGAGGGGGTGGCGATGACCTCGCTCACGCGCGAGCTCGGTGCCGAGCAGGACTTCGACGCCTTCGCCGACACCCTCGTCGCCGCCTACGCGCGCGTCTTCGAGCGCGAGCCCGTCGCCGCCGAGCTGGGTGAGGCACTTTTGCAAACCAGTGGTTGACAAAGGCGCCTTGTCGCCGGGCGCTACGCTCAGGTGAGTCGATGAGCGAGACCGCCGAGCGCATCCACGTCACCCGCTCCCGCGCCAAGCCGGGCGGGACCGCCGCCAGCGCCGAGGGGACCGTCCCCTTCCGCCGCGCCCGCAAGCCACCGTGGCTGAAGGTGCCGGCGCCGGGCGGACCCAACTACCGGCGGCTGAAGGCGAAGATCGGCGCCGACAACCTCCACACGGTCTGCGAGGAGGCCAACTGCCCCAACGTCGGCGAGTGCTGGGAGCGTGGCACGGCGACGTTCATGATCCTCGGCGACGTCTGCACGCGGCGCTGCGGCTTCTGCAACGTGCAGACCGGCAAGCCGACCTGGAACGACCCGCTGGAGCCGCTGCGCGTCGCCAACCAGGTGAAGGCGATGGGGCTGCGGCACGCCGTCGTCACCTCGGTCGACCGCGACGACCTGCCCGACTACGGGGCGAGCGCCTTCGTCGGCGTGATCCGCTCGATCCGGATGCTGGCCCCCGAGTGCAAGGTCGAGATCCTCACCCCCGACTTCCGCGGCCAGGAGATGCCGTTGGCGAAGGTGGTCCACGAGCGGCCCGACGTCTTCAACCACAACGTCGAGACGGTGCCGCGCCTCTACCCCGTCGCCCGCCGCGGCTCTCAGTTCCTGCGCTCGGCGCGTGTGCTGAAGATGGCGAAGGAGATGGGCGGCGACGAGGTCGTCACCAAGTCCGGCCTGATGGTCGGCCTCGGCGAGAGCTTCGAGGAGATGGTCGAGACCTTCGGCCTCCTGCGCGAGCACCGCGTCCAGGTCCTCACCGTCGGCCAGTACCTGCGCCCGACCGAGAACCACCTCCCCGTCATCCGCTACTGGCACCCCGACGAGTTCGCCGCGCTGGAGCGAGCCGCCTACGACCTCGGCTTCGAGTCCGTCGCCGCCGGCCCCCTGGTCCGCTCCAGCTACCACGCGGACCAGAACCTGCCGGAGGGCAAGCGCGCCGAGTCGCTGCTCGCCTAGCCGGGGCCGCTAGAGCTCGGTCGGCCGCGGCGCCGGCTCGTCCCAGAGGCCGAACCGTTCGCGCCAGTAATCGGTGAGGAAGATGTTGTTCGGGTCGCGTTCGGCGCGCAGCGCCAAGAAGTCGTCCCAGCGCGGGTACTGGGAGCGGAAGAAGTCGACCCAGTCGCGGTCGCCTTTGGCGTAGCGGGGCTGGAACTTGCCCCAGTGCAGGCGGAAGGGGATCTTCGCTTTGCGCAGCAGCTCCCAGAACTGCAGGTAGAACGTTTCCGCCGGGTCTTCGCTGTTGTTGACGAACCAGTAGGGGTCGATGCGGAAGACGCCCTTGCTCCAATCGTCCTCACCGTCGCTGTAGGCGGCGTTGAGCCAGAACTTCTCGGGACCGGTCGCGTAGAGCTCCCAGGCGAAGGTGCCGGTCCGCTGCAGCGCGTCGGCGGGCTGAGGGAGTTCGCCGAAGTAATCGCGCAGCGCCCGCATCGCCTTCCCCGCGAACGGCAGCGGCAGCCACGCCTCGGTGAACTCGGTCGGCATCAGCACGTCGCTCGCCTGGTTGTCCATCGGGATCCCGTGCCAGCCGTAGTCGTGGAACCGCTGCGGCTGCCCCTTTTCCGGCGGCTTCTTGTCAGCGTCGAGTTCGTTGAAGGCGGCGACCAGCTTTGGCAGGAAGTCGGGCAGCTCGCGCTTGATCAGCCCCGCCACCGGCTCCAGCAGCGTGATCGCGAGGTCGACGCCGCCCTTGATCAGCGCCGCGACCACCTCGCCGAGCACCTTGCCGACCGGCCCGAGGTCCTTTTCCCCGATCAGCTCCAGCACCTGCTCGAGCTGGTCGAAGTCTGGGTTCAGCTTGTCCTTCGCCTTCGAGAGGTCGTCGAGGTTGCCGACGATCGTGAAGAGGAGGCCGGTCAGGTACTGCTCGGCTTCGGGATGTTCGC
>JBQCEW010000324.1:0-2961 GCA_051959815.1 Solirubrobacterales bacterium | reverse complement strand
TCGAAGCCGGCGACGTTCTCGGGGCTCGTGATCAGCCCGAGCACGTGGCGGACGGCGTCGTCGCGCGCCGCCAGCCACTCCGCTTCGGCGGCGTCGCGGGCCTTGCCGGTCAGTGGCGACCCCGCCTGCATCCCCGGCTTGTTGGAGCCGAACTCGATCGGCACGTAGGGGTCGTCGAGCACGCGGCGCAGCTGTTTGGCGACCGGGATTGCGCGCGAGCTGGCGCTGTTGCGCGAAAAGACCCGGTGGGTGTTGAACTCGGCGAGGACGAAGCGGGGGAAGGTTGCCTCCAGCGTCGTCAGCCGGTGCCCGGCGGGCGAGACGGAGTCGGCGAGGACTTTTGCTTCGAATCCCATCGGCTGGCGACACTCTGCCACGGCTCTCCGACAGAATCCAATCGATGGAAGAGCAGGTCTTTGCGGAAGTCGACCGTTTTATCGGCGAGACCATTGTCCGAGAGGACGAGGCGCTGCGGGGAGCGGTGGAGGCCGCCGAGGCGGCGGGCCTGCCGTCGATCCAGGTCTCGCCGCCGCAGGGAAAGCTGCTGCAACTGCTGACCCGCCTGGTCGAGGCGAAAAACGTCCTCGAGTTCGGGACGCTCGGCGGCTACAGCGCGATCCTTATCGCGCGGGCGCTACCGCAGGATGGGCGGCTGATCACGCTGGAGGCGCGCCCGGAGTACGCGGAGGTGGCGAGACGGAGCATCGACCGCGCCGGCGTCGGCGACCGGGTCGAGATCCGCGTCGGCCCGGCGCTGGAGGCGCTGCCAACCCTGGAGGAGGAGGGAGCCGGGCCGTTCGACCTCGTTTTCATCGACGCCGACAAGGTCAACACGCCCAACTACTTCGCCTGGGCGCTGGGCCGGACCCGCCGCGGCGGGCTGATAATCGCTGATAACGTCGTGCGCAAAGGCACCCTCGCCGACGCGGCCGATCCTGACGAGGCGACGCAGGCACAGCGCCGCCTGCACGAGATGCTGGCCGGGGATTCCAGGGTCAGCGCCACTACCATTCAGACCGTCGGCTCGAAGAGCTACGACGGGTTCCTCATCGCCCTCGTCGAGGGCGCCTAGCCAGGCGTCCCCGAGGGTGGGCTCCTGCTATCTTTCTTCGTCGGCCTAGTTGGCCGGTTGGTTCATCCTGCCGTCCGATTCATGGGGCGCGCAGGAATCCTGTTGTCAATACGAGATCCGGAGCAATGAAGGTTCGAGCTTCCGTCAAGCCGATGTGCGAGAAGTGCAAGGTAATCCGCCGAAACGGGGCGGTTCTTGTCATTTGCCAAAACCCGCGTCATAAGCAGAGGCAGGGCTAGTGGCACGCATCGCAGGCATCAACATTCCGGTCAACAAACGGACCGAAATCGGGCTCACCTACATCTTCGGCATCGGCCGTTCGACCGCGCAGCAGATCCTCAAGGAGACGGGCGTCGACCCGAACACCCAGGTCAAGGACTTGACCGAGGACGAGGTGATGAAACTGCGCGAGGCGGTCGAGAACCGCGAGGTCGAGGGCGACCTTCGCCGCGAGCGCTCGCAGAACGTCAAACGGCTGATGGAGATCGGCTCCTACCGCGGCCTCCGCCACCGGCGCGGCCTGCCGGTCCGGGGCCAGCGGACGAAGACCAACGCCCGCGGCCGCAAGGGTCCCCGGCGCCTCAGCGTCGCCGGCAAGCGCAAAGCGTAGGCAGGGAGAGGCATGGCTGAGAAAAAAACCGGCAAAGGGCGCACTCGCCGCCGCGTGAAAAAGAACGTCGCCTACGGGCAGGCGCACATCAAGACTTCCTTCAACAACACGATCGTCACCCTTACCGACACCGACGGCAACGTGATCGCCTGGGAGTCGGCCGGTTCCGCCGGTTTCAAAGGCTCCCGCAAGTCGACTCCGTTCGCCGCTCAGGTGACCGCCGATGCCGCCGCCAAAAAAGGCATGGAACACGGTCTCGAACGGGTCGAAGTCTTCGCCAAGGGTGCTGGCTCGGGTCGCGAGACCGCGATCCGCTCGCTGCAGGCCGCCGGCCTCGACGTGACCACGGTCAAGGACGTCTCCCCGCAGGCCCACAACGGCTGCCGGCCGAAGAAGCGGAGGAGGGTCTAGTGGCTCGCGACACCGCCCCGCAGTGCAAGCAGTGCCGGCGCGAGGGCCAGAAACTCTTTCTCAAGGGCGAGCGCTGCTTCACCGACAAGTGCGGCGTCGAGCGCCGCACCTACCCGCCCGGCGAGCACGGGCGCGGCCGCCTGCGGCAGTCCGAGTACCGGATCCAGCTGCGCGAGAAGCAGAAGACCCGCCGCTACTACCAGGTGCTGGAGAAACAGTTCCGCGCCTACTACGACAAAGCTTCCCGTCAGGAGGGCGTGACCGGCGAGAACCTGCTGCGGTTGCTCGAGTCGCGCTTCGACAACGTGCTCGTCCGCCTCGGCTTCGCCGCTTCGCGGCGTCAGGCGCGGCAGCTCATCACCCACGGCCACTGGCAGATCAACGGCCGCCGGGTCAACATCCCTTCCTACCAAGTTCGTCCCGAGGACATCATCTCGATCAAGGCCGGATCGAAAGCCACCGACACGATCCGCCGGGCCACCGAACTCGTTTCCACGGTTCCGGCCTGGCTGCAGGCAGATCACGATGCCCTCACCGCCAAAGTCCTGCGCTACCCCGAGCGCAGCGAGATCTCGGCGCCGGTACAGGAGCAGCTGATCGTCGAGCTGTACTCCAAGTAGTCCGGAACCCCAATTCAGAACACGCAACGCAAGGAACTCATGACCACTGATTTCCAGGTCCCCCGTATCTCCGCCGAAAAAGTCGATGACCGCCGCGGCACCTTCACGATCGAGCCGCTGGACAAGGGCTTCGGTTACACGTTCGGCAACAGTCTTCGCCGCGTCCTGCTCTCTTCGCTGGGCGGCGCCGCCATCACCAGCGTCCGCATCGAGGGCGTGGCGCACGAGTTCTCGACCGTGCCCGGCGT
>JBQCEW010000323.1:0-4639 GCA_051959815.1 Solirubrobacterales bacterium | reverse complement strand
CGACCAATCCCTTCCTCGGCTCGCTGGCGCGCTAGGGCACCATGGCGAGCAAGTTCCAGGCCCCGCGCGGGACCTTCGACATTCTTCCCGAGGCCGCACGCGCCCGTCGCCGCCTCGAAGCCGTCGCCGCGACGGTCTTCGCCCGCGCCGGCTACGAGCCGATCGCGACGCCAATCTTCGAGGACACCGACCTCTTCGAGCGCGGGGTCGGCAAGTCGACCGACATCGTCCGCAAGGAGATGTTCACCTTCGAGGACAAGGGCGGGCGCAGCCTCACCCTGCGACCGGAGGGGACCGCCTCGATCTGCCGCGCCTACCTCGAGCACGGGATGCAGAAACTGGCGCAGCCGGTGAAGCTCTTCTACCTCGGCCCATTCTTCCGCCACGAGCGCCCGCAGGCCGGCCGCTACCGCCAGTTCCACCAGCTCGGGATCGAGTGCATCGGTACCGACTCGCCCCTGGCCGACGCCGAGGTGATCATGCTCCTCTCCGAACTGCTGGGGGAGCTCGGCGTGCCGGGGGTGGAGCTGCGGCTCGGCAGCCTCGGCTCCTTCGAGGCGCGTCGCGCGTACCTGGAGGACCTGAAGGCGCACCTGCACGCGCACGAGGGCGAGCTCTCCAAAGACGTGCGCGAGCGGATCGACATCAACCCGCTGCGCGCCTTCGACTCCGACGACGAGGGAACGCGGACGGTGATGGCGAGCGCGCCGACGATCGTCGAACGGCTCGAGGGAGAGGACGCCGAGCACTTCGCCGAGGTGCGGGCGCTGCTCGACGCTGCCGGCGTCGCCTACGTGATCGACCCGACCCTGGTCCGCGGCCTCGACTACTACACGCGGACGATCTTCTCCTTCGTCTGCGACGCGCTTGGGGCGCAGTCGGAGATCGGCGGCGGCGGCCGCTACGACGGCCTGATCGAACAGGTCGGCGGCCAGCCGACGCCGGCGGTCGGGTTCGCCGCCGGGATCGAGCGGATCCTGCTGGCACTGGACGAGGAGGTGCCGGCGGAGGGGCGCGACGTCTTCGTCGCGATCGCTGACGAGAGCCAGCGGCAGCGTGCGATGACGCTCGTGGTCGAGCTGCGCCGGGCCGGCGTTTCGGCCGAGGTCGATCTCGCTGGGCGCGGCCTCAAGGGGCAGTTCAAACACGCGAACCGGATCGGCGCCCGCCGCGTCCTCATCCTCGAGGCCGACGGCAGCGTCCAAGTGCGCGACATGGAGAGCGGAGAGCAGCGCGCCGCCGATCCCGGCAACCTTGTCGAGGAGATGAAGGGAGAGCGAGAGTGAGCGAGACGACCGCCGAGGCGACGAGCGAGCGCGCCAAGACGCCGCCGTTGCGCGGCAACGCCTACCGCGACGCCTGGTGCGGCCAGGTACTGCCCGACCGGGTCGACTCGCAGGCGCGGGTCGCCGGCTGGGTCCACCGCCGCCGCGACCACGGCGGCCTGATCTTCATCGACCTGCGCGACCGCACCGGGATCGTCCAACTCGTCTTCAACCCCGACAGCTCCGGCGCCTCATTCGAGCTGGCGCACAAGCTGCGCGCCGAGGACGTGCTGAGCGCGACCGGCACCGTCGTCCGCCGCTCCGAGGAGACGGTCAACCCCGACCTCGCCACCGGCGCGGTCGAGCTCCTCGTCACCGAGGCCGAGCGGCTCGCCGACGCGGAGACCCCGCCCTTCCAGGTCGAGGGCTTCTCCGGTGAGGTCGGCGAGGACACGCGCCTGCGCTACCGCTACCTCGACCTGCGCCGCGAGCAGATGCAGCAGGCGCTGGCGTTGCGCCACCGGGTGGTCGCGGCGATGCGCGAGTTCCTCGATCGCGAGGGCTTCCTCGACATCGAAACGCCGGTCCTCACCCGCTCGACCCCCGAGGGCGCCCGCGACTTCCTCGTCCCCAGCCGCCAGCAGCAGGGCTCTTGGTACGCACTACCGCAGTCGCCACAGCTCTTCAAGCAGCTCTTGATGATGTCCGGCTTCGAGCGCTACTACCAGGTGGCGCGCTGCTTCCGCGACGAGGCGACCCGCGCCGACCGCCAGGCCGAGTTCACCCAGCTCGACATCGAGATGTCCTTCATCGACGGCGAGGACGTCATCGAGGTCAACGAACGGCTGCTGGCGCACGTCTTCGAGCGCGTCGGCGGCCCGCAGGTCGAGGTCCCGATGCAGCGCATGTGTTACGACGAGGCGATGGGGCGGTTCGGGACCGACCGGCCCGACCTGCGCTTCGGGCTGGAGCTGGTCGACCTCGGCGACGCCCTGCGCGAGACCGAGTTCAAGGTCTTCCGCTCGGTGCTGGAGAGCGGCGGCTCGATCCGCGGCGTCAACGCCGGCCGCCGCGAGCTGCCGCGCTCGGAGCTCGACGGCCTCATCTCCCGCGCCCAGGAGCTGGGGGCGAAAGGCCTGGTCTGGGCCTTCCGCGAGGGCGAGGGCTGGCGCTCGCCGACGGCGAAGTTCCTCAGCGACGCCGAGCTTGCCGACCTCAACCAACGCCTCGGCGCCGAGGAGGGGGACCTGCTACTGCTGGTCGCCGACAAGCGCCCGGTCACCGATGCGGTGCTGGGGCAGATGCGGCTCGACCTGGGCGAGAAATTCGGCCTGATCGACGAGAACGAGCATCGCCTGGTCTGGGTCGTCGACTGGCCACTGATGGAGTGGAACGAGGAAGAGAAGCGCTGGGACTCGCTGCATCACCCGTTCACGGCGCCGGCCGGCGAGTTCGACCCCGACAACCCGGGCGCGGCGCGGGCGCAGGCCTACGACGTGGTCTGGAACGGGCAGGAGCTGGGCGGCGGTTCGATCCGTATCCACAGCGCCGAGGTGCAGGAGGCGGTCTTTGCCGCCCTCGGCATCGACCGCGAGACGGCGGAGGCGCGTTTCGGCTTCCTCCTGGAGGCGCTGCGCTACGGCGCCCCGCCGCACGGCGGCATCGCATACGGCGTCGACCGCATCGTCCAGCGCTTCTCCGGCGCTGAGACGATCCGCGACGTGATCGCCTTCCCCAAGACCGCTTCGGGCTTCGACCTGCTGACCGGCGCCCCGGCTCCGGTCGACGACCTGCAGCTGCGCGAGCTCGGCGTCGCCATCCACAAACCCAAACTCGCCGGGCATTGAGATGGGCCTGCGGGACTGGCTACCCCGCAAATGGCGCCCGAGTCCGGGGCCCGGCCAGACGCCGGTCTACGTAGACGACCCCAGCTTCGATAGCTGGGAGGTCGTGCGCGACTTCGCCGACGTGCGAACGGCCCGCGCCTGGCACCAGTCGCTGATCGAGGCCGGCATCGAGGCAGTCCTCACTGCCGACTGGCCGCTGGACCGCTTCGGGCACGGCGACATCGCCCTCCGCGTCCCCGGCGACCGTTGGAGCGAAGCCGAGTGGCACCTCTCGAACCTGGACGACTGAGCACGAAAAAGGCCCCAACCCGCCGTTACCGCCTCTGGCTTTGATCCCTTCATGTGAAGGTGGGTGCCTGCCCCAAATCCCAAGAGATCCGGAGACTTTTCAGCTCCCGCGCCGTTTGTGTTGGGTCAAACGGTGAGACGGCTCTCGAACGGGTTCGAGCCTGGTCCAACGGTACCACCGGACGGCCCTTGTCAAACCCAGCGCAATCCTGCGACTGAATCGGCACAAAGTGCGCGCCACGCGTGCGCCGTCTCCCCTCAGCATCCCCGGAATGGGAACTCAGAGTGGATTACGGCACCATGGAGGTGCTCAACTCCACACTCAATCTCTTGACCGGCGGGTGGCGGAGGTTGCGGGGCGACAGCACGGGGTGGTGAGTCGGAAGCAGTTGCTCGACCTGGGGATGGGGAGGCGGGCGATCGTGGGGCGGTTGGAGCGAGGGCAGCTGCACGAAGTGTTCCGCGGGGTCTATGTCGTGGGGGTGCGCCGGATCTCGAGGAGAGGTCGATGGATGGCGGCGGTGCTTGCTTGCGGCGAGGAAGCAGTGCTGAGTCATCGCTCAGCCGCTCGTCTGTGGCGACTTCTGCCGCCCGCGGCTGAACGGGTGGACGTCACCTGTCCTGCGTCGCGGATCGAGAGGAAGGGAATCGTTGGCCACCGCTCCGTGCTGCAGGGTGATGAGTGGCTGGTCGAGGACGGAATTCCGGTGACCTCGCCGTTACGGACGGTCTTCGACCTGGCGGCGGTAGTGAAGATGCGGGAGTTGGAGCGGGCATTCCATGAGGCGGAAGCGCGGGAGCTGCGGGACCGGGTGTCGTTGCCGATGTTGTTAGAGCGCTACTCAGGGCGGCGGGGAACTCGGAACCTGTGGGCGTTGCTGGAAGCGCGGGAGGGCCCAGGCATCACTCGCAACGACTTCGAGGAGGCGTTCCTGGCGTTGATCGATGCCTATGGTCTGCCGCGGCCGCGGATGAATGCGGACCTGGCGCTGCGCGGCCGCTTCTTCGAGATCGATGCCCTCTGGGAGCACGAGCGGGTGGCGGCGGAGCTCGACAGTCGCAGCATCCACGGGACGCGGAAGAAGTTCGAGAGCGATCGGCAGCGAGACCGCATCCTCGTCGCGGAAGGGTGGCGGACGATGCGCATTACCTGGCAACAACTGCAAGAAGAACCCGGAGCGATCGCGCAGGACCTGAAATTGGCGCTCGAACAGCCCGCCCCCACGCACACCCACATAG
>JBQCEW010000322.1:0-3743 GCA_051959815.1 Solirubrobacterales bacterium | reverse complement strand
TCTCCCCCTGTTTCTCACATGAGGCGGAACGTGTGTTCTTCCTCGCCTGACGCTTCAGTTTAACCCGATTTGCCCCTCAGGCTGCCGACGATGGCCCATCGTGCGGGGGCGGCCCGGCCCCCTCCGGCTCCTCGTCATCGGCGTCCGCTTCGACATGGGCGAGGTTCAGCACGACGGTGCGGCAGCGGGCCTCGATCGCTGCGGCGAACTCCCCCAGCAGCGGGTGGTCCCCGCCCGGCATCGCCCTGACCGCTGCGACCGCCTCAGGCAGCTCCCGCCGAAGCCGTTCCGCGACCGTCTCGATCCGCGGGAGGATCATCGTTCGGTTGAAGCCGCACTCGTCGGCCATGCGCTGCCAGTGGCGGTCCTTGAGATGATCGCCGCGGTCCTTGCCGGCGATCGTCTGCGACAGGTTCTTCGTGACGTTCTCCCACGCGGCGGCGCACATCAGGTCGTAGAGCGGGGCCAGCGAGGCGCCCCGGCCCGTCAGCAGGACGCTGTAGTTCTTGGCGTGGGCGTCGGTGTTGCAAATCAGCACGTTGAAGACCACGGCGTCCAGCAGCCGCATGCGGTCGGCCGCCGTCAGGTGGCCGTCCACCACCCCGAACATGTCCACCAGCCGCGGCCCCCTGACGCCCGTGCGGTTTCGCTCGTACTTCGCCCCCGGCGGCTTGCCCAAAGCCTGGCAGAAGTCCTCCTGGTGGACGCGCAGCCAGCGTCCGTCCCGCTGCACCCGGTCGTAGCGGGTCACCAGAAGGTAGCTCCGCTCCCCAGCTCTCCCCGTCGTCACCGCTGCCGTCTTCAGTCCGCAGCGGTCGGCGAGCGTCATGCAGAGGGCCTCGTTCTGCACGCTGCCCCATAGCCGTCGGCGGGCGTCTGGCTTCAGGATGTGCGTGGACGGCGCCCCGTTGACCGGAATCGCGATCTGTCCGTCCGCCATGAAGGCGACGGGCAGCTTCTCTTGGGCGCCGGCCAGCGACATCGACACGCCGTCCTCGCCCGCAAGGAAGGGCTTCGCCGGCAGCTCCTCGACGATCCGGTACGTGTCAACGCGAATGAGACAGCCGGGTTAGGAGTTCAAGCTCGGTCAGCCTGCGTGATCAGCGGCGCCAGCGAGCTGGTCGCCGCGTCCGTCTGCTTGCAGGATGCCGGCGGGCTCAGGTCGCGCAAGGCCCTTCCGTCCCGCCCCTCAGGGCGGGTCCCTCGAGAAGGGCCTTGCCCGCCCTCTCGCGCGCCGGCGTGGGGAAAGGCAGGCCGGGACGGCGGGATGGCCGCTCTCCAGCCGAACAACGGGATGACAGGGATGGGCATCAGCTCACCTTCCGGTCGGCCGGCGGGTTGATCCACACGGCGACGGGCGGGGCCGGGGCTTCGGGCGGCTTGTTTACAAAGCGCTCCGGGTGGCGGCGGTGCCCTTCATCCAGAACCGCCTGACGCGCGGCGCGGATCGCGACGGTGTCGCCGTAGTGCACCTGATGCGGCGTCATCAGCGCCAGCCCGGAATGCCGGTGCTCGGTGTTGTACCAGGTGAAGAAGGCGCGGCAGAACGCCCGAGCGTCCTGGATCGAACCGAAGCGGTCCGGGAAGCTGTGGAGGTACTTCAACGTCCTGAACTGCGCCTCGGAGACCGGGTTGTCGTTGGACTGCTGCGGCCGGCTGTGGCTGCGCGTCACGCCGAGGTCGGCAAGCAGCTCGATCACCGCCTTGGCCTTCATGGCGGCGCCCCGATCGGCGTGCAACGTCAGCCGGTCGCGGGCGATGCCCTGCTTGCGCACCGTCTGGCGGATCAGCCGCTCGGCCAGCGCCGCGCTTTCCCGGTAGGCCACCGTCCACCCGACCACGGCGCGGCTGTAGATGTCGAGGATGACGTACAGGCACAGCCAGGTGCCCTTGACCGGGCCCTTCAGCTTGGTGATGTCCCAGCTCCACACTTGGTTGGGACCGGTGGCCAGCAACTCCGGCTTGCTGTAGGCCGGGTGGCGGCGCTGCTGTCGGCGCTCGCGCACCTCGTCGTTGGCGGTGAGCAGGCGGTACATGGTGCGCACCGAACACAGGTACTGCCCCTCGTCGAGCAGCGTGGCGTAGACCTGCGCCGGGGCGGCATCCCCGAAGCGCTCACCATGCAACAGTTCAAGGACGCGGTGGCGTTCGCCGCCGCTCAGAGCGCGGGGCGGCGGTGGCCGACGGGTGGGCGGGCGCGGCGGCCCGACCCGGCGCTGCCGGTCGCGATGCCGATAGAAGCTGGCGCGCGGCACGCCCAGGGCGCGGCAGGCGGTGGAGACGTCCACCGCCGGCGCCGCGTGCTCGATGGCGGCCATCACCTGCGCTCGCCGCGGTCCGTCGAGCCGAGTGAGGTCTCCAGCAATTGAGCCACTTTTTTTGAAGCTCGATGACGGCCTCGGCGCGGGAGAGCTGGTCGCGCAACCGTGCGTTCTCCCGCTCCAGGCGCTCGAGATCGCTCTTGTGCGGATTGGCCGGCGGGGCCTTCGGGCCCGGCTTGGCTGGGGCGAGGCCGCGCAACTGTCCAGCCTCGCGCTGACGGCGCCAACGGGAGACATTGGAGGAATACAGCCCTTCACGGCGCAGAATGGCGCCGATCTCATTGGGGCGAGCGCGGTCGATCTCCTCCAGAACGCGCAGCTTGTCGGCGGTGCTGAACGTGCGCCGTTGCGGGCGCTCGCTCACCTCCGGATCGGGAGCGGACTGGGCGGTGGAAACGTGGGGCAGTGTCGGTGTGCTCATCGGGTCCTCAACAGCGCCCTCTACCGATCATTTCAGCAGGCGGCTGTCTCACTCGACGTTGGCACAGAGGGCGTCATCCACGCCCTGCGGCGCAAGCCGATGGCGCTGCTCAATCTCGTCTACCGTGACCAGCTGTTCCCTCGCCAAGCCTACGCCCGGGCCTTCGAGGCCTTGCTGGCTGCCGGCGACGAGCGGCGGGCTTGCGCCACCACGGTGGAGTTGCTGTCGCTGGCCCACGAACGGGGCTGCGAAGCCGCTTTGGCCTAACTCCTGGAGATCGAATTGGCGGCCGGCCGGTTGCCCGACTTGCAGGATTTGCGCGAGCGCTTCCAGGCTCCCACCGCCGCCCTCACCACCGTCACCGTCGATCTCGTGCCGCTCAGCGTCTATGACGAGCTGGGCACCGTTCGCCCGGGAGAACCAGCATGACCGCGGCCGATCCTATCGACGCCGCCCACCTGTCGCTGGCGCTCGGCGATCTGCGCCTGCCGGCCATTAAGCTGATCTGGCCCGACTTCGCCGCACGAGCCGACAAGGAGGGCTGGCCTGCTGCCCGCTTCCTGGCCGCCCTAACCGAACATGAGATCGCTGAGCGCGCCCGTCGGCGCGTCGAGCGTCACCTCGACGAAGCCCGCCTGCCGCCCGGCAAGACGCTGGAGAGCTTCGAGTTCGACGCGGTGCCCATGGTTAGCAAGGCCCAGGTGATGGCCCTAGTTGCCGGCGACAGCTGGTTGGAGAAAGGCGCCAATTTGATCCTGTTCGGGCCACCCGGCGGGGGCAAGTCGCATCTGGCCGCCGCCATCGGCTACGCCCTGGTGGAAAATGGCTGGCGCGTGCTGTTCGCCCGGACCACCGATCTGGTGCAGAAGCTGCAGATCGCCCGACGTGACCTAAGCTTGGAGTCGGCGATCGTCAAGCTGGACAAATACCACCTGCTGATCCTCGATGACTTCGCCTACGTCGCCAAGGCCGTGACGGAGAACAGCGGCCGGGAGCGGACG
>JBQCEW010000321.1:0-5800 GCA_051959815.1 Solirubrobacterales bacterium | reverse complement strand
CTCCTCGATCTACTACGCCCTCGGCGTCACCGCCTCCTTCGCCCTCGGGCTGACTCCGATCGCCTTCGTCATCTCCGGCCTGATCTTCGCCGCCACCGCCGCCACCTACGCCGAGGCGACGGTGATGTTCCCCGAGGCCGGCGGCTCCTCCAGCTTCGCCCGCCACGCCTTTAACGAGCTGGTCAGCTTCGTCGCCGCCTGGGGGCAGATGCTCAACTACACGATCACGGTCGCGATCTCGGCCTTCTTCGTGCCCCACTACCTGGCCGTCTTCTGGCCCTGGCTCGGCAACAGCCCCGGCGACATCGTCGGCGGCGCGGCGCTGATCGTCGCCCTCGCCGCGATTAACGTCCGCGGCACCGAGGAGTCGGCGAAACTGAACCTCGTCCTCGCCGTCGCCGACCTCGCCACCCAGGTGGTGCTGGTCGGGATCGGCGTCGTCCTCGTCCTCAGCCCGCAGATCCTGGTCGACAACGTCCACCTCGGCGTCGCCCCGACCTGGAGCGACTTCGCGCTCGGGATCGCGGTCGGGATGATCGCCTACACCGGGATCGAGACGATCTCCAACATGGCCGAGGAGGCCAAGGACGCCGCCCGCACGATCCCCCGCAGCGTAGGCTTCGTCGTCGCGGCCGTGCTCGGGCTCTACCTATTGATCCCGATCGTCGCCCTCTCGGCGATGCCGGTCGTCCACCACGGCGGCCATTACACGACCGCCCTCGGTTCGCGCTACGCCGACGATCCGATCCTCGGGATCGTCCAGAACCTCGGCCTCTCCGAACTCCCGACCAAAATTCTTCGCTACTACGTCGGCGTCCTCGCCGCGGTGATCCTGCTGATCGCCACCAACGCCGGACTGATCGGCGTCTCCCGCCTCACCTACTCGATGGGCCAGCACCGCCAGCTTCCCGAGGGTCTGCGCCAGGTTCACCCGAAGTACCGCACCCCCTACATCGCGATCCTGATCTTCAGCGCGATCGCGATCGTCACCCTGCTGCCGGGCCAGACCGAATTCCTGGCGACGATGTACTCGTTCGGGGCGATGCTCTCGTTCACGATCGCCCACGTGGCGGTGATCCAACTTCGCCGCAAACAGCCGGACGTGGAGCGGACCTGGAAACCGCTCGGGAACGTCCATGCCTTCGGCTTCGAGGTGCCGATGACGGCGGTCCTCGGCGGTCTCGGCACCTTCGCCGCCTGGATCGTGGTCATGGCCCTCAACCCGCGCACGCTCTTCGTCGGCACCGGCTGGATGGTGCTGGGCATCGTCGTCTACATCCTCTATCGCCGCCACCAGCGCCTGCCGCTGACCGAGACGGTGAAGGTGGTGCTGCCGGAGCCGCTCGGCGTCGAGGAGGTCGAGTACCGCAGCGTGCTCGTCGCCTTCGAGGACGACGAAGGCTTCTCGCCGGAGATGGTCGCGACCGCGGTCAAGCTCGCCTCCAAGCGCCGCCGCGGCATCCACGTCCACTCGATGATGACGGTGCCGACGAACCTGCCGCTGAACGCCGAGATGTCCGAGCGCGAGGCCGAGGCCCAACAGAAGATCGAGGAGGCGAAGCTGATCGGCGGCCAGCGCGTGACCGGCCATGTGGCGCGGGTGCGGCCGGGGCAGGCCGGTTACTCGGTCTCCGAGGAGGCGGCCGAGATCAAGGCGGCGGCGCTCGTCATGGGACTGCGCTACCGCAACGGCGTGCCGCAGTACGACAAGACCCTGCAGACGGTCCTCGCCGAGCGGCCCTGCCGGGTGATCGTCGTCTCCGACCCGAGCGAAAACCCGCCTGCGATTCCCAGCGCGGCGTTGGCCGAGGCGGCGCGTTGAGGGGCCAGCGGATCTACCGCGGGGCCGTCCGCGGCTTCTCCTTCACCTTCATCGCGATCGGCCTCGCGGTCTTCATTGCCACCCTCGCCAACGGAGGCGGCCCCGTCTCGATCGGCTTCCTTCTGGGGCTCGCGTTCGTCGGCGTCGGCATCGGCCGGCTCTGGGCGGGGGCGAGGATGGGGAAGTGAAGCGCGGCCTCGGCGTCCCCTGGCTCTTCGCCGCCGCCTACTCGGCGGTCGGCTTCTCGATCTATTTCGCGCTCGGCGTCGTCGCCGACCGCGGCCTCGGCCTGACGCCGCTGATCTTTCTCGCCGCCGGCCTCCTGTTCGGTCTCACCACGCTCACCTACGTCGAGGGCGGGGCGATGTTCCGCGAGCGCGGCGGCTCCTCCAGCTTCGCCCGCCACGCCTTCAACGAGCTCGTCGCCTTCATCGCCGGCTGGGCGATCCTGATCGACTATCTGATCGTGATCGCCCTGGCGGCGATCTCGGTCCCGCACTACCTGGAGCCGATCTCCGGCGACCTTGCCGACCCGGGCTGGGAGGTCGCGATTGCCGCAGCGGTGATCGTCGCCGTCTGCGTCCTCAACATCCTCAACGTCACCGGCCGCGAGCGGCAGGCCTCGCTGGTCTTCCTCGCCCTCGCCGACCTCGGCCTGCAGCTTGCGGTGATCGTCGTCGGAGCGCTGGTCGTCATGCACCCGGACCGGCTCACCGAACACGTCCACCTCTTCACCCAGCCGAGCTTCAAGGACATCGTCTACGCAGCAGTGGTGGCGATGCTCGCCTACGCCGGGATCGAGGCCGCCTCGGACCTGGCCCCGGACATCGACGTCGGTCGCGAGGATCTGAGGCGGGTCGCCAGCATCGGCGCGATCGGGGTGCCGCTGGTCTACGCGCTGATGGCGGCGATCGCGCTGATGGCGGTGCCGGTGGTCGGGGGGCACACCGCCCTCGGCGGCGAGTTCGTCGAGGAGCCGGTGCTCGGGGTCGTCTCCCAGTACCACCCGGCCTGGGTCGCCGACTCGATGCGGTGGCTGGTTGCCGCGGTCGCGACGCCGGTCCTGATCTGGGCCGCCAGCACCTCGATGCTCGGCGTCTCCCGCCATATCTACACGCTCGCGATCAACCGCCAGATCCCGAGCTGGCTCGGCAAACTCGACAAGCGCAACGCCACGCCCTACGTCGCGATCGTGATCAGCGGCGTCATCGCGATCGGGCTCGTCGTCCCCACCAACGTCAAGCTGCTCGCCAGCATCTACGCCTTCGGCGCCACGCTGGCGATCACGATCGCCCACCTCTCGATCATCCGCCTGCGGGTCAAGGACCCTGACCGGCGGCGCCCGTTCCGGATCCCCCTCGGCTTCCACTGGGGCGTCGCCACCGTACCGCTGCCGGCGATCGCCGCCGCGGTCCTCAGCGGCCTCGCCTTCCTCAGCGTCCTCGCCTTCCACACGACCGCCCGCTGGGTCGGCCTCGGCTGGATGGCCTTCGGGCTCACCTTCTACGTCGTCTACCGCAAGGTCTTCGAGGGGACGACGCTGACCAAGCGGGTCTCGGTCACCGAGCGGGCGCTGACCAAGCAGGTGCCGGAGATCGAATTCAGCAACATCCTCGTGCCGGTCTTCGGGACCAGGTTCGACGACGACATCGTCGCCACCGCCGGGCGGCTGGCCGCGGCCGACGCCGACGGGGACGCCAAAGAGGGCATCTCCAGGCTCGACGTGGTCTACGTGATCGAGGTGCCGCTGACGCTGCCGCTGGACGCGAAGCTGCCGAAGGAGCGCGAGGAGCAGGCGCGGCGGGCGCTGGAGCGGGCGCGCGAGGTGGGGGAGGAGTACGAGGACGTCGAGGTGACGACCGACGTGATCCGCGCCCGCAAGATCGGCGCCGGAATCATCGAGGCAGCCCGCCGCGGCCACGCGGAAGCGATCGTGATCGGCGGCGAGGAGCCGACCAAGATCCGCGGCGGCGGCGTGCTCGGCGGGATCGGCGCCGCCAAGCCGGCCGAGATCGGCGCCGCCACCGAGTACGTGCTGAAGAAAGCCCCCTGCAGGGTCCTGCTCACGGCCCCGCCGGAACCCGAATAGCGGTCCTCACCGCCGCGTGGCGACGCGCGGGCGAGCACTAGTATCCCGGGCCATGTTCGTTCTGATCGTCGGTTGCGGGCGCGTCGGCTCCTCGGTGGCGCGGGCGATGCTGCGCGAGGGCCATACCGTTTCCTGTCTTGACGAGGACCCGGAGTCCCACGCCCGCCTCGAGGTAGGCCTGGAGAAAAGCTGGGAGGACCTTGGCGGCCAGTTCACGGTTGGCGCCGGGCTGGAGACCGAGGCGCTGGAGGCGGCGGGGATCCAGGAGGCGGACGTCTTCATCGCCTCCACCGACGGCGACAACACCAACATCGTCATCGCCCAGATCGCCCAGCGCCGTTACGACGTGCCGACGGTGATCGCGCGGGTGCTCGACCCGCTGCGGGCCGAGTGGTACCAGCGCCAGGGCCTGAACACGGTCTGCCCGACCCGCGTCGCGATCGACATGCTCGAGAACGCCGTCCGGGAGGCCAGCGGCCGCGGCGACGCCGCCGGCGACACGGCGGCGACGGCATAGGGGCCTGGGCATGTACGTGATCGTCGTCGGAGCGGGGAAGGTCGGGTGGAACCTGGCGCGGGAGCTGATCGACAAGGGTCACGAGGTGACGTTGATCGAGAGCGACCGGCGCCGCTACCTGACCGTCGAGCAGGAGCTCGAGCACAACGTCTCCTACGGCGACGCCTCCGAGCTCTGGGTGCTGGAGCGGGCGGGCATCCAGCGCGCCGACCTGGTGATCGCGGTCACCGGCGACGACGAGGACAACATGCTGATCTGCCAGGTGGCGAAAGAGAAGTACCTGGTCGACCAGATCATCGCCCGCGTCAACAACCCGCGCAACAAACGTCACTTCGAGCTGCTCGGCGTGCGCCCGGTCGTCTCCGCGACCGACCTGATCCTGCGGCTGCTCGAGCACGAGGTGCCCGAGTACGGCCTCGTGCACCTGCTCGACCTGCAGGAGGAGCAGCTGGAGATCATCGAGATGCTGCTCGGCAGCGACTCCGGCGTCACCGGCCGCCGCGTCGGCGACCTGCAGATGCCGGAAGGGAGCCTGCTGATCTCGGTCCTGCGCGCCGGCAAGGGCTTCGTGCCGACGGCCGACACCGTGCTGCAGGAGGGCGACGAGATCCTCGCCGTGCTCGACCCGGGCAAGGAGGACGACCTCAAGATGTTGTTCGGCCCTGAGGAAAACGGCGCCAACGGCGGGTAAGACCGGCGTAGTTCCGGACGCTAACCGGGTAGGGGTTCGGACACCAACCGGATAGGAGCTTTCTGCGATGGCCGATCGAGAAGTCGATTTCCTGCTGATCGGTGGGGGCATGGCCTCCGCCCACTGCGCCGCCGAGCTGCGCCGGCGCGGCGCCGAGGGCTCGATTCTGCTGGTCGGGCGGGAGCCGGAGCCGCCCTACGAACGGCCGCCGGTCTCGAAGGAGTACCTGCGGGGTGATGCCGGGCGCGAGGACGCCTACGTCAACCCTCCCTCCTGGTACGAGGAGAACGGGGTCGAGCTGCTGAGCGGGCGCAACGTGCTCTCGCTCGACGCGGAGGCGCGGACGGCGAAGATCCAGGGCGGGGAGAAGGTCGCCTTCGGCAAGGCGCTGCTCGGGACGGGGGCGATGGTGAACATCCTCCGCGTCGAGGGCGCCGAGAACGAGGGCATCCACTACCTGCGCGCCTTCGGCAACGCAGATGCCATTCGCGCGGACGCCGAGGGAGCTGAGCATGTGGTCCTAATCGGCGGCAGCTACATCGGCTGCGAGGTCGCCGCCTCCCTGACCGCGCAGGGGAAGCAGTGCACGATCATCGCGATGGAGGACGTGGCGCTGTCGCGGACCTTCGGCGAGCGCGCCGGGCGCTGGTTCCAGGAGCGCCTGGAAGAGCACGGGGTCTC